>CAYNRM010000006.1:0-23555 GCA_964399555.1 uncultured Gammaproteobacteria bacterium
AAATTAAAAGGCCAGATTAACAGTATTAATATTAAAATGAGAGCTACAGCAGGGCGGTATTTTTTTACCTGGAGAAGATTGTCTAAACCGTATGCAGCTACTATCAAAAGAGGTGGAATGGAAAAAAGCATATATCTGGCAGTGAAAGTTTGTAACAAAGCCATTTGGACTAATAGGGGACCCAAAGCTATTAGTGATAGGGCGATTAGATATTTATTCTTCTTTAAAACTCCGTAGATAATTCCCAGAACCAGAGCAATAATGACAGGATAACCCAGAAGTAAGGGCCACCATTCTATTATGTCACCCAGGTGAGGGACAAAGGGGTCAAGAGGTTTGACTAAGAGATCTGCAGGGTTTCTGACGTAATCTGAATTTCTGGCACTTAAACTGGAGAATCCGGGACCTAAGCGCAAAACATTATAGATCCCTAAAGCAGTTGCTAAAGCTATGGCAAATAAACCAAAAACTTTCAAAACTCTCCTCGTTCTTCCCTTTGCGTCATAGTCCATAGTTATGATAGCCAGCGGCACCATTAGTACACTAAACATCCCAGGAGTTTTTGTTATGAGTCCCGCTCCTAGTGAGTATCCAAGTACCATAGCCAAATCAATCCTTTTATATTTAACAAGCATGAAGGCTAGGAGGATGGACCAAATGGTGAAGGCTGCCAGCATGGTATCAACAAGGGCCAACCTGTCAAAGAAGACAATATAGGGGGTAATTGCCATCAGGAATGCTGCTAGCAACCCAACTCTCTTGCTGAAAAAAAGTGAACCCAATACAAAAACTCCCGCTAAAGTCCCGAGTCCTGTAAAAACAGCCAGCATCCTACCGGCAAGTAGAGGATCAGAAATTATTTTAAAAACAGGCATCATTGTCCACATAAAGAGTGGTGTTTTGCCATCTGTGAGAGGGAGGAAACGTAAAGTTGGTTCGGCTTTCATCACCTGGGCCCAGCGGATATATATAGCTTCATCTGCAAAAATTGGCTGGTAGGTAAGGTTTGGGAGCCTAAACAAGAAATAAATAGCCAAAATTAGACTTAAAAATATGGCAGTAATGAGGTGGGAGCGGAACATTTGCACAAATCTTATTATACCTAAACTCTTCAGAACTGCTACTGAGGAAAGAATTAATTTGCTGGAGATGATTTCAAATATTTCTGTAGTAAGGAAATTTGTCAGGCCTGGTAAAAATATCACCTCCTATTTGATAAAACTGAATAACTAGTTGGGAATAAATTAGTAAGCAACCCCTATGATTTAAATATTCTGGAAAGTAATAGCTCCTGAGAGTAAATCAATAGTTATATTTTTTTCAGAATCCTCAACACTTTCGGCGCCCCTGAATGAAGCTTTATCGCCGTTGAAGACGACACTATCAAAGGCTATATTGCTAAATTTTTGATCAATTTTTGTTGATTTCAGTGTTTGTGTATTAAGAACTGCGCTATCAAGTGAGGCTAATATCCCGCCATTGCTGTCACTGCTGAGCAAAAGTAGGTACTTTTTATCAGGACTGTACATAAATTTGCTCTCTGCTCCACATGCATCTACACAGACGCCATCCGGCTCTGCAGGACCAAGAACTGTTTTGGTTAATTTTGAATCAAGATCATAAACGTTTGCCGACGATTCGCCTTCTGTATATAACAGCTTTTCATTATCCAGCCAGACAAGATTGCGCCTATAAATCCAGTTTTTGTGAGCGGTGATTTTAACTTCGTCGCTTCCGTCAATTTTTATTAGCCACACATTGGTAGAACCGGGGACATAACCCTGGAACTTTTTTTCATTTTCAAACGACTCTTCAGTCTTGGAGACAAATGCAATCATTTTGTTATCCGGAGACAGTGTCGAGTCAGAATTATAGCCCCAATTTGTAATCTTTTTTTCGGACCCCTGATTATAGACCACCAAATCCCCGGCGACTATTCTGACTGAGACATTACCAGGTGCGGGTGTCGCAGAGGGATCAGGGTCATTGTTACCGATTTGTATCTGAGGCACTACTTTTGTATTCAGAAGTCCCAAATAGTAAGACGCGGCGGAAACTATTATTATCAAAACTAAAACCCCCAAAATTGGTAGAAAGCTGCCTTTTTGTAGTTTTAACATAAAGAAATTATTTCAGAATATTAACCTGCTTACAATATCGAATCATCTTCTGGTAACTAATATTTTATCTCTGTCTGAGGCGATAATTTTGTATTTTTCTTTTGGTATTTTGAATAGATCTAATCTCCATTGGTTGGTAATCAGAACAAACTCTTCCTCGCCTTCAAGTAATCTTTTAATGCCGCCATTTGGTAAGAGGGTCACGTTTTTGTTTGAATAGAAGACTGCGGCTGGGGTAAAGTCAGGGCCATCGATATAGAATTTGTGAGGAAAAACACTTGCTTTGGTAGAAAGTATTGCTTCGTCGGAGATGTAAGGAGGGATGTCGATAAATTCATACCATGATCTTTTGATTTGCAGTTGAGAATAATAAACACTTATCAAAAGCATTCCGATGGTAGTTAAGATGTTAAAAGCACCCAGATACCTTTTAAAAAATACTGATGAGAATTTTTTTGAGGAAATATAAAGAAAGCCAAAAAAGCTTAATATCATGAATGGATAAAGAGGGACCAAGTGCCAGATGTGGCCTTTATTTGAAAGTGTAAAAGGTATAAAAAAAGTTAAGCAGAACACAGTCAGGACAATTAAGCTTTTGTTTAGAGTTAAAGGACCTGCGAGAACTCCAAGAACTCCCAGCCAAAACCACTTCCCTATTCCGTTGTGAAGATATTCTTTAACAAGTTTAAAGTTTGCGAGATAGTCTGTTTTTTCTCCAACCCCAGGAGTTCCTATCTTTAGGTATCTTAAAAAGACATTTGGAGAATACCAAAGTTGGGCTAATACCCAGGGTGTTGTTATCAGCAGAAAAACTAATATCGGTTTTATTAAAATTTTGAGACTCATTTTAGAACCAAGGAAAATTATAATTAATGCAGGGATTATAGTCAGAGGGATTAATGATTTACTTAAAAAAAGGAGAGCTGCGCTTACAGAAAATGGGATCAGGAATTTATTATTCTTAGATGCTTTGACTGCAAAGTATAGTGTTGAAACAAATAAGCATGTGAGAAAAATATCCAGATTACCAGAGCGGGCTCTGAACAAATACCAGTAGGCTGAAGATAATGCCAGAGCACTTGCAAGTCCAACTGATCTTGAGAAAAGCGCTTTACCAAGTAAGTAGGTAAAGAATAAACCAAGCAAGCCAAATACTGCTGATCCAGCCCTAACTCCTAATTCATTTGTCCCTAATATTCCTTCAAAGAGTGCGATAATCCAGAACCCGACAGGAGGATGGTCTGCGTAAACAACTCCATTCCAAGAAAGTAATAGAAAATTTCCTGATTCCAGAATGTTTCGGGAGATCTCTCCGTACCAGGCCTCGTCCCATGAGCTGAGTGAGGATTGGGAAAGTTTATAAAAGTAGAGAGGAGAAAGGAGGCTTATTAAACCGAGTATTAATAAATCGGGCAGATACTTAATAAACCGGGCACTGAGTTTAGACTTGAGCATATTTTGAGTAACGACCGAGGAGATCGTTAATCCGAATTTTTAGAATATCAATTGCACCATCGTAAGAATCCCTAATCACCTGGACACGCTCAGTCCCGACATGATGCCAGTCAACTTTAACCTCTTTAATTTTAAAACCCAACTTTTTGGCAATGAAAAGTGTTTCAACATCAAAAGCGGCATTCACGGCAGCACCTTTTTTTTGCAGATGTTTATGCCAACGCTCCTTAAGAACAGGGAAAATTGATACAATCGAACGTCTGTTGAAAGCTTTGAAGCCGCATTGAGTATCTTTAAAAGGCAAGCCGAGGACTATTGTTCTGATGAAGGAAAAGCCAAATGCCATCATTTTTCTTATTACCGGGGCTCCTTTACGGCCTTGGCGGGAGCCGATGACTATGTCAAAATTCTTGTCAAAATAAGGTAGTAGTTTATCTACTTCGGAAATAGGTGTTGCCTGGTCCATATCTGTAAATAAACCAACCTCACCTGTAGATTCCAATAGTCCAGTCATGACGGCGATTGCTTTGCCGCCGTGATTGTTTTTTATTAACCGAAAGGACTTTACTCCTTTTACGAACTCCTCCACCCTTTTGACTGTATCGTCTGAGGATCCGTCATCTACAATAATTACTTCATAACTTTTTACGTTGTTTTCCAGGTAGTCGTGGATCTGAGTTAGAACTCCTGTTTTCATATTATCTGATTCATTATAGGCGGGTATAATAACCGATAACTTCATTGCTGGAGTTCCTCTTCCGGATTGTGGATTAATTTATAAACCCTGGTTCCACTTTGCTCTTTCACTGACTCTACCAAGGCCCAACCGAAGGCGGCAATTTCGAATTTCGCATTGCCTACAGGATTGCAGACTTCGTCTTCGCAAACAACAAAGAGTTGGTCAGTTTTTTCGAATGGTAATTGGGCGGGTTTGTGACCATACTCATCAAGATAGAACTGGTAAGCGGCGTCATAATTGCCATTTGCGAGAAGAGCGAAATTGAAAGGCTCATTACGAGCTTCCTGAATTACAAATTTGGCAACTTCCTGGGTTCTTTGAAGTTGCCTGTTTGGCTCTTTCAATAATGGACTAATTTGCAGATTGACAATAACTAAGGCTAGAAATAATAGGAAGAATGCTCCTCGTATATATTGATTAACTTTTTTTGAGTTAAGAGAGTTTATTAAATTGACTATAGAACCGAACAGGATAAAAATTGCTGGATTTAGAAAAGAAGAATAATGATCGTAGACATTTTGTTTATAAAGAGCCAACCCCATCACACCCACCAATAACCAGACATTTAACACAAAAAAGCTGTAAATAAATTTCTTTCGTTTTATTAAATTCCAAATGAATGCACCCAATGGAAGTAGAACCAGTACAGAGACCACTATCATTAATTGGAAATTATCACCGGCAATATAGCGGTTAATTAAGTTGTCGTAGTACAGGGGCGGAATTCTTTCAAAAGTATTAAGCGGATTTAAGTTAACAGTGGTTGCCCGATCGCCAAGGAAAAATGTCGTTAAAGCACGATAGTTTTGGAAGTTATATTTGAAATCAAATATTGCCAAGGGTGACATTAAAATCAAGAAGGTAATTAATGCCAGAATGAAGCCTTTCCAAAAATTTCTACTTTCTTTTTTCTGTTTGTACTTTTCCCATAATTCGTAAGCCCAGATAGTTCCAAATATCGGAAGCAGAATTAAAGCGAGCAGGTGCATCTGGACGGCGAAGGCTAGTGCTCCTCCGGTTAGGATTAACCATAAATAATTGCCTGTTTGCCTGGACTTAAAAAGCCCGATAATTCCAAGAAGCGCGAAGAGAGGTGCGGGATTGGGGTTCCATGATGAACGGGAATAGATAATATTTACTGGCGAAAGCGCATAGAGAGTGGCTGATACTATGGCTGCTACTTTTCCAAACCAGGAACGGGCTAAGTAATAAACCAAACCTACTGCTGCGGTTCCAACTAAGGCGACCATAGCTGCTGCTGCAATGGGACTCATCCACCAAACAGCCATGGCAGTGGCCATCATATAGTAGTAAAGAGGGCCGTTATACATGTTTCCTACAGAAGTAGGAGCGCCTAGGAGTGGAAAATCGTAGTTTACTAGAATTTTTTTGACAACGAGAGCATCTCTCCCCTCATCCCCCAGAAAAGTCATGTATTCATCAATTCTGTAAAGACGCAGGAAGGCTGTGATTAGAATTAAGCAAATTACAAAGATTATTTCGAAACGATGTTTTTGGAACCAAGTCATATTTTCAAATCGGTCTTATAATTTTTGCCAGAGCTTGAGCATGTCTGTAAAGCTTTTTAAAACAACTGATAGATTTGCGCCTGTTGGAACTCCTGCGGTTCTGGCGTAGTGGTGTACTCCTACTTCGGCGAATTTGTAGCCCTTCTTCTTAGCTTTTATCAGCATTTCAATTTGCGTTACTTTTTCTTCTGATTCGATTGGCGAGATATCTTCAATAACTTTTTTCTTAATTAGTTTAAAACCACAGGAATAATCCCTAACGTTTAACCCAAGTAAAATCATGGCAAGCATTTTCCAACCCCAGGTGAAAATTCTTCTTTGGAAAGGATCGGCACGGTTTAATCTATATCCGAGGATTACGTCAGCTTCACTGGTCTTCTGAAGCATTTTTTTAATTTCTGCGAAATCGAACTGGCCGTCAGAATCTACGAACGCAACCCAGGGATATTTGGCCTCTGAGAAGCCGGTCTTAAGAGCATGACCATAACCGCGGTTTTTTGCATAATCTACTAAACGCACTCCTGGAAATTTCTTTTCCAATCCTTTTACGACTTCCGCAGTTTTGTCTTTTGACCCATCGTTAATTACCAGAAGCTCCCAGTTCAACTTTAAGGAGTCGAGAACACTAACAACTCCTTCAACTGTTGTTGCAATGCTGTCTTCTTCATTGAAGGCAGGTAAAAAAACGGATAAGTTCTTTAAATCCACTCCTATTATGCTAACATTAATGTTAAGCCTAGACAATTGCTATATTCGTCGATACTTAAATGCCTATGAATAAGACAATTCGAGATTTATCAATTATATTTTTTTCAACAGTTGCTTTAACCTTACTGGTTTGGATACCTCATATTTTGCGTTTAAGCTTTTACGGACTTAACTTTTCTGAAGGATTCAATACGATCTATCGTAATTTTGACGGAATTAATTATATTGTTATCTCAAAGAGTCTATACAATAAAGAAGTTATCTTAAGTCTGCCTCAAAACCTGGCGCATACTTATTATGCCGCGCATTTTCCTTTCTACTCGATTCTTATTTTAGTTTTTTCACCAATTCTTGGGTTTTTGAAATCTATGCTTTTCGTGTCAGTGATATCTACTGTGGCTGCGGCTGCGGCATTTTATTATTTGGTTCGAGATTTTAAATTAACTTCCCAACCTTTGTGGTTAAGTTTGGTATTCTTGGTTTTGCCAGCCCGATGGCTAATCGTTCATTCTGTTGGATCTGCTGAACCAACTTTCATTTTCTTGACAATTGCAGCAATTTATTTCTTTCTGAAATTTGAGGAAAGAAAAAATTATCTTGATATCACGCTTGCCGGAATGTTTGGACTTTTAGCGCAATGGACCAGACCTCCAGGGATATTACTTTTTATTGCTTTTGGGATTTATTTTATCTGGAAAAGTTACAATCGTAATATTGCTAAATTTATCGGACAAACAGTTCAGACTTCTTTTGTGCATTTTCCGTTAATTCTTATTCCTGCCGGTCTGTTATCAATTTTCTTTTTGTACCAGGTTACCTACAATGATTTTTTTGCGTACTTTCATAGTGGAGATAATATTCATTTAGCTTTTCCTCCGTACCAGGTTTTTAATATTGACCAGTTTTGGGTTGGAGATATTTGGCTGGAAGATATTGTTTATACTTTTTTGCTTGGGCTTTTAGCAGGGATTATGCTATTAAAAACAGAAAAATATAAAATTTTAGGGATCTATGTTCTGACATATGTCGGTGCTTCATTGTTTGTGGCTCATAGGGATATTTCCAGATATGTGTTGCCGGTGTTTCCGTTTGCTTTGATTGCTTTTGAAAAAGTTTTAACCAGCCGGGAGTTTAAAATTGTTTTTGCAATTATATTTTTGGGAATTTATTTATATGCTCAGAATTTTATTATTCAAAATGTAGCGCCTTTTCCAAGACCGGATTTATTTAACTAGATCTTTGCTCAGAATCCTCTTCGTGTTTCCAAGTTATAAAATGGTTGACTATAAAATTCCAAGCCATCACTGGAGGGATGGTCGCGAAGAAATAGAAGTTGTTGTAAGCAATTGTTCTGAAACCGAGGTCGATAAAACCGGTTCCGAAAGTAACATCAAGGATTTTGACAATGCCCACTGCCATTCCGAGACCTACCAAACTCACTAACTGGAAGGTGAGGAATCTACGGAGGATACCAGTGGAATTTTTTCGGTGGCGAAAAGTCCAGGCATTATTTAACATGAAGTTACTTATGATGGCGACTTCGGTTGAGAAGCCTTTTGAAGTTGCGGGCGGGACTCCAAATTCCCAGATAAAAAATTTATAGAAGGCAAAATCGAGTAGTGTACCGGTTAAACCGACTACACCAAACTTGATGAGAGTCTTAGCCTTTCTGGTGGCTTTAAAAAACGGGAAACTGATCCCCCATTTATGAAGCCGAGCATCGATAGCATAGGTGATTACATCATAAGAATAATTAATAACTTTATTTTTAGAGTAGCCTTCAGCACGATTCTTAAAAACCAGGGGTATTTCTTTGTATTTTGCACCAGCAAGGATTGCTTCGTTAAGGAATGCGGGTTGGACAATGAATGTCGATTCTCTCCAAGGCAGGCGGTCTTTATTTATTTTGTTAAATAATTCAGGTGTGAAAGCCCTGGCGGAGTTTCCGAATTCTTTAATATTCCAGGGGCCCATTATTACGCGGGATATTAATGAGGAGCCGGCTGAGAAAATGCGCCTTGAAAGTGAGAGATTATTTTTTCCTCCGGTCACAAATCTTGATCCTATTGCCAGGTCAAAACCTGAATCAATTACTTTTACTAATCTGGGAATAATGTTTACCTCAACCTGACCATCAGCGTCAACCTGCGCTAGAACATCTGGTTTTAATCTATCGATTGAGTACTGATGGCCTTCTATTAAGGCTACGCCTAAACCTTTGCCGACACTTAGGAAATGAATTCTGGAATTTTCAGCAGCGAGCTTTTTAGAAACTTCTCCGGTTCCGTCCGGAGATTTTGAGTCGACTATCAGAACTTCTATTCGGTAACCTGGGAGATTTTTTTCCTGGGCGAGTACCTCTTCTGCAAACCGGCGGATATTTTCTTTCTCATTATAGGTAGGTAAAAGAACAACAACTTTTCTCACATTACGATTTTATGCTAGCCGCAATTAATTTACAATCAGAACAATCTGTACTACACTAAAATCTAAATCATGCGAAAATTGCTTTTAACGGGTGCGAATGGGTTTGTTGGACAACATTTGATCTCAGCTCTTCCTGATTATCAGATAATTGGAATAGTTCATAATTCTAATTTAGAGAATTCCGAAAACGTCAGATACGAAAACGGAAATATTTTGGACCGTGGATTTTTGGAGGATCTGATTAAAAAGCATCAACCTGATTCGATTGTTCATCTGGCGGCTGTTGCCCCAACCTGGAGTCAGGATCCGGAGAATATTTTTAAAATCAATTTAATCGGGACATTAAATTTATATCTGGCTGTGGAGGATCAAAAAAAATCTTCGGGGATTGACCCAAAAATTATTTATGTTTCATCTGCCGAGGCTTATGGGAAAACAACAAATCCGGAAAAAATTAGCGAGGAAAATCCATTTTTCCCGGCTAATTATTATGGTACATCGAAAGTTGCGGGAGACAGGTTGAGTTTTCAGATGTCGCTGTCATCGAAATTAAAGATAACGATCGTTAGGCCATTTAACCATACAGGTCCAGGCCAGCTTAAAGGATTTTTTGTCCCGGATATGGCTTCACAAATTGTTTCCATAGAAAAAGGTGAGAGTAAAAATGAATTGTTGGTTGGGAATTTAGATTCGGTCCGTGATATTTCTGATGTTCGGGATATTGTTGAAGGATATAAGAAAATTTTAGAAATTGATTGTGAACCTGGAGAAGCTTTTAATCTGTGTTCAGGAAAGGGAACGAAGATGCAGGATATTTTGGATAAATTATTATCCAAGGCGAAGGTAGAAATAAAAGTTGTTGAAGACTTGAAAAGAATAAGGCCTTCTGAGGTTCCTATTACGGTTGGGGACAATTCAAAGTTTAAAAAACTTACCGGTTGGGAGGCTAAAATACCACTTGACCAAACACTAGAAGATACACTAAATTATTGGAGACACAAAAATGGGTAAAACAGCAGTTATTGTAGGGCTATCTTCACAAGACGGATCATATTTGGCGGATCTGCTTTTGGAAAAAGGATACAAAGTTGTTGGAACATTACGCAGATCAACCAGCTACACAAAAGAGAATGTTGAGCATCTGCTTGGTAAAGTAACTATTGAGTTTGCAGATCTGTTGGACCAGGTTTCGATTGAGGGAGTTATCAGAAAACATCAGCCTGATGAGGTTTATAATATTGCTGCTCAATCTGTCCCTCATGATGCCTGGAGTCATCCGTTTTATACAGGAGAGATCACTGCCCTTGGACCGGTTCGGGTTATGGAGGCGGTCAGGTCTTTTGCTCCTGATGCTAGGGTTTATCAGGCAACTTCCAGGGAAATATTTGGTAATCTTGAGGCTGAGTCTGCTAATGAAGATACGCCTTATGATGCAAATAATCCCTATGGAATTGCAAAAGCTTATGCGCATATGATGACACGTTGTTACCGTGAGTCGTATAACATGTTTGCTTGTGGCGGAATTTTGTTTAATCATGAATCTCCAAGACGAGGGCTTCATTTTGTGACCCGCAAAATCACAGCCGGAGCAGCTTGTATAAAAAATGGGGTTAAGAATCCGCCTTTGAACGAAGTTGGTGAGCCTTTAGTTGACTCAAATGGCAAGCTTCACTTAGGATTTTTGGATGCGAAAAGGGATTGGGGGTATGCGAAGGAGTATGTTGAGGCGATGTGGTTGATGTTACAGGAATCGACTCCTAAAGATTATGTTATTGGGACCAATACAACAAATACAGTTAAGGAAGCTTGTCAGATTGCTTTTGAAGCTTGCGGGTTGAATTGGGAGGATCATGTTGTTTCTAATGATAAATTGTTAAGGCCTACTGAGATTAAAGAATTAAAGGGAGATTATTCTAGAGCTAAAGCTGATTTTGGTTGGGAGCCAAAAACTACTTTTAAAGAATTAATAACAATGATGACAGAGACGGACCTTCAGAGATTCAAATGATCGGCAGCAATATCCTGTTTAGTATTCTAATTGTATTTATTGATCCTCTTATTTGGCTTATAGTCCCTAGTTTAGCTATATTTGGCGTAGTATTTCATAAATCTATATCGAGAAGAGTTTTTTGGGGAATTTCAGTCATCCTCAGTTTAATCTATCCCATCTATATCTTTTCTCATTTATCTTATTTTGTTGGTGGTTTGTATAAAATTGTTTCATTTATTTCTACTTTTTTTATTCTACTATTAAGTGTGAAAGTTGGTGCGTTTTTTTCAATGAAAGATCGCAAATAGCATGGTCTATAGTAGTTGATTTAAGAGGACTGTTTGTTTTTGAATTCATCAATGCTTTCCGAAACTGTTTTTAAGATTCCCTGGCCGAATTCGGATTCGAATTTAGTGACATCTAGATAGGAATTTTGGGGGCGTTTGGCGGGGCGGGTTTGGTTGTATTCGGATAAGAGGACGGGGTTGATGTTTTCTTTGCTTAGATTAAATTTGTCGGCGATCATGATGGCCAGGTCGTAAGGGGTTGTGTGGTCGGTGGAGGCTAGGTGGTAGATGCCTTTGGGTTTCTTTTCTACGATCATTGCCAGAGCGTTTACCAGGTCATCAACATATATTGGGGTTATTTTTTGGTCTGAGACGGCGTTTATTTCTTTTTTGTCTTCTAACATTTTTAGGAAGGTTCGGGCGATGTCGGATTTTTTTAAGAAACGTGAGGCGTAAGGCATTTCGGGGCGGGCTATTGTGAAGTCTAAGTTAATTGAGAGGATTTCTTCTTCTCCAAGTCTTTTAGTGCGGCCGTACCAATTTAGTGGGTTTGGTTTATCAGTTTCGATATAGGGAGAATCTTTTGTTCCGTCAAAAACGTAGTCGGTTGAAAGGTGCATGAGATGTGTTTGATTTTCGGCGCAAATTTTTGCCAGGTTCCCGACAGCCATAGCGTTTAATTTATACGCTAGTCCTGAGAGATTATCCTTTTCCTGTTCGGCTTCATCAACATTGGTATAGCCAGTGAAATTTACGACTACTTCAGGCTGTGTTCTTTTTACGATTTCTGATAACTCGTTGGCATTTAGGATATCCAACTCGCCATGAGTTGGGGAAGTTATTTCGAATTTATCGCTATAAAGATCGATGAAACGGGAGCCGACTAAGCCGGAACCACCGAGTGCTAGAATTTTCATATATTATATTCGTCATTGCGAGACCACGAAGTGGCGAAGCAATCTCAGAGTGTTGGGATTGCCGCGTTGCTACGCTCCTCGCAATGACGTAACTGCGAAGAGATTAAAGGGACTCTATATACTCTTTAAAACTCTGATTGTTTTGATCTTTTTCTGAGAGTATAGGTTTTTCAACAGGCCACTTTATGTTTAATTCAGGATCATTGAAGGCGATACCTTTCTCGGCGCCAGGCTCGAAGTATTTATTGACTTGGTATTCGTAAACTGCCTCTTCAGAAAGAATTACATAGGAATTTCCAAGACCTTCAGGTATAAATAATTTAACCTTATTTGAAAAACCAATTTGCATTTGAAAAACTTGCTTGAAGGTAGCAGAGTGAGGGCGGACGTCAACTACGATAGAAACGACTTCACCATAGGGGCAATAAATAAACTTGTCCCAAGGAGCTATGTGAATACCTCGTAGGACATCTTTTTTGGAAAAGGCATGGTTTTCCTGGACATGTACCCAGGGATAGCCTAACGCCTCAACAAAATCATTTCTCCTAAAAGGTTCGCGGAAAAAGCCGCGATCATCCTCGAATGTTTTCCCTCCTTCTACTACTAATAATCCATTGATGTTAGTTTTTTGAATCATATCTTAATTTCTCCTGGGCGGTTCTATCCAGATTTGGGACATTTTGTTTAAGCGGCTTCCACCACCACTGATTATCTTTAAACCATTCAACTGTTTTTTCCAACCATTCTTCAAAAGTGTGTTCTGGTTTCCAACCTAAGGCGCGGATTTTTGAATCGTTGATAGCGTAACGGAAATCATGGCCTAAGCGGTCTTCGACATATTCAATATAGGACTCGTCTTTGCCGAGAATTTCCAAGATCAGTTTTGTAATCTCGAGATTTGTTTTAGACTCGCCGCCTACACAATAAGTCTCCCCCACTATTCCTTTTTGCAGAACCAGATCGATGGCCGCGGCATGATCCCTCGCGTAAAGCCATTCTCTGATGTTTTCACCTTTGCCCATGAGGGGGACTTTTTTATCTTCCAGTAAATTTGTTATAAAACGGGGAATTAATTTTTCTGGTTCATGGAAGGGGCCGAAGTTGTTGGCGCAATTAGTTATGGTGATTGGCAAGCCATAGGTTTCGGAATAGGCTCTTACAAGATGGTCGGAACCGGCTTTTGAGGCAGAGTATGGAGTTCTGGGATCGTATTTAGTGTCTTCGTTAAAAGGGTCATCTTCCATGCTTAAACTTCCGAATACTTCATCTGTTGAGACGTGGTGGAATCTTTTGATTTTTTTCTTAAGAGCCGTTTGGAGGAGTTGTCCTGTTCCCAAGACATTGGTTTTTACAAATTCTAACGGATCCAGAACTGAACGATCGACATGGGATTCAGCGGCGAAATGGACAACTACATCAACTTCATTCATTGCTTCTTCAACATCGTTTTCTTTTGTGATGTCACCTTTTATAAATTTGTAGTTGGGATTATCGGCGAAATCTTTAGTTGATTCAACGTGGCCAGCGTAGGTTAGTTTATCCAAATTGACGATAAAGTCGTTTGAATGGGTTTCCAGATAATAGCGAATAAAATTGGAGCCGATGAAACCTGCTCCTCCGGTTACTAGTAATTTCATAAATTCTAATCACACTATATTGTCATTCTTGCGAACGCAAGAATCCAGTTATTTGTATGGATCCCGGATCAAGACACTCGAGAGTCCACTGGACTCTCTCCGGTCCGGGATGACAAACACTCCTTCTATGTAGTTACTCTAACGACATCAGGTATTTTCCGTAGCCGCTTTTAAGTAGAGGTTCTGCTAATTTTTGGAGTTGGTCTTTGTTAATGAACCCTGATCTGTAGGCTGATTCTTCGATGCAGCCTATTTTTAAGCCCTGGCGCTCTTCGATGACTTGCACGAATTGAGAGGCTTGCATCATGGAGGGGAAAGTTCCGGTATCTAACCAGGCTGTTCCGCGGTCCAGTAAGCAGACTTTGAGTTTATTTTTTTGGCGGTAGGCGTCGAGGACTGAGGTTATTTCTATTTCTCCGCGCTCAGAAGGAACGACATTTTTGGCGATCTCTACTACTTCGTTATCAAAAAAATATAAACCGGCATTAGCGTAATTTGACTTAGGATGTTCAGGTTTTTCAATGATAGATAATACATTCATTTGTTCGTCGAATTCATAAACTCCGTATCTTTCGGGATCTCTGACTTGGGCCGCAAAACCAATAGCTCCCTGGACATTGGAGTTTTGTTTTAAATCTTCATCCATTTCCGAGCCATAGAAAATATTGTCGCCTAGGATCATGGCTATTTTATCACTGCCGATAAATTCTGCCCCAACAATGAAAGCGTCAGCTAAACCTCGAGGGTGATCCTGAACTTTATACTCAAATTTGCAACCTAGTTGGGAGCCGTCGCCCAAGAGATCTTTAAATCTGGGAAGATCTCTTTCTGTTGAGATGATTAGGATTTCATTTATTCCGGCCTGCAGAAGAGTTGAAAGAGGATAATAAATCATAGGTTTATCAAAAACCGGCATAAGTTGCTTGGAGATTGCTAAAGTTAGTGGATAAAGTCTGGTACCGGATCCTCCGGCTAAAATAATTCCCTTCATAAATATTTAAGTCATCCTTTAATGAGAGGATCCAATTAATTAAGAGTGATCATTATGTCACGTTATTTATTGGATTCCCGCCTGCGCGGGAATGACACTTCCTAAATGGCCAAACCAAACACAACCAGGAAGGCCAAAGCTCCTATCAAAATATACTCGAGTCCCACCTCAAAAGTCAAACTTTTATCGAAATGGTGATGGAGGATTGCTGAGGCTAAATAAATGACTACTGTTAAAAAGATGATTTTGTATTGCCAGGCATTGCTGTCTTGATAGAAGAAACTGGCAATAATCAGAATAAGGCTGACTAGTAAAAAGACATTACTTAATAGATTTTTTTTAAAGAACTTTTTCATAAGATTTGTCCGGGACTTAGATTAAATAACACGCTGGCGGAGACGGAAATTAAGGCTAAATGTGGTAAATGACTTGAGGTAACTCGATAGATGGCTCTTCTTCTGACAATATACAAATCAACGGCGATAAGAAGAAATAATCCAAATAGTAAGGACAGACCGGCGACTTTTACTGCCAGGTAAGGATCAGAAAGGACGTCTTCAGATGTTTGTTTTTCTGAGGCAATTAGGGTTTGAGCTCTGACTTCAGGACTTGAGTAGACAATAGCAGGACTTGCTTCCGCAATTTCTTCACTTTCTGTGGTTGTTACCTCGGCGCTGGTTTGGATACTTTGGACTCCAGGAGCCTGGGCGATGGCGACATCGACCGGGGAACCGAATTCCTGGACTACCAAAGTTGTTTTCTCGCCATTAAGCGTGCCTTCTAAAACAGCGATGCCGATATTTTGGTAGTGCTTATTTAAAATATTCTCTTTGTGGGTGCGTGAGGCCATCCAGGCTTTGACTACTTCATCGGATTGGTAGAAACTTTTAGCCAGGTTTTCCCCGGCGTAAGTGAATTTATAACCGGCGCCGTTTATGAAACCCCAGGGGTCTTTGCCGCTTGGGGAAAAATGAGCCCAGTAATCTTCTTCAAACATATTTTGAGCTTTGGCTAAAGCTGCCGCATTTAGTCTTTGGTCTTCAGTGACCGGAGATAAACCATTCTTTTGACGCTCAACATTAGTTAACCTAATTAATTCCTGTTGGCTTACGGAGGATTCAACTCCTAAAACTCCTGGTTTATAAACATTCACTCCTCTGAAAGTCAGAGAAAGAATTACAAAAAAAGCGATGTAAACGAATAGTGCTTTAAATGATAAGAGATGGGCTTTTTTGTGGGTTTCGGGATGGGGCAGGAAAAAATGGGACAGCTTCATGAAATTTAGTATAGCAAATTACTAGTAAATCAATTCCGTTTCCATTTTTTTGTTGTTCACAGGAATGTTTAGAGAGAATCCCAGGGCATTGGCTACTGAGGCTCCGACCTTCAAGCCGGTGTAGGAACCGGGGCCTTTTTCTATTTCTACGGCTTTTAGATCTTTAAATTCCAGATTATTTTCTTTTAGGATTTCTGTAATTAAATTTAGGAGGACCTGGGAGCCGAAGTCGTTTTCGGCGGATTTGGTTTTTATTACTTCCCCATTATCTTTTAGGGCGACTTCTATTTTTTTTCTGTCAGAGGTGTTGATCCAAAGAATCATGCGTAAATTGTACTTTTTTACCTGCGTATAATCAATGAATGGTCATCCTCGACTAGGCTCGGAATGACAAGTGACAGTAATTATAAAATAATGTAGTTTCACTCACCCACAAAGGGGTCATTTCTTGCTATGATAGATTCGCTTTATGCGACTGCTTATGGTTTTAAAATTCTGGCATTTACCTAAGAAAATTTGGGTAACAGCACTTCTAATTATTATCGGAGCTTCTGCTTATTATTTTTGGCCAAAACCTACGGTCGAAATTGTTCAGACTGTTGAGGTTAGGACCGGGGAGGTTAAGTCGGTTATTTCCAGTTCGGGGACTTTGGAGGGGACGGATTCGGCGGATTTGAGGTTTAAGATTTCGGGGAAATTGAATCAGATTTCGGTTAGGGCTGGAGATAGAGTTGAGAAGGGCGATTTAATTGCGGGACTGGATACACAGGATTTAGCTATTAATTTGCAGCAGGCGCGGAATACGTTTGTTGCAAAAGACGCGGCGGCGAAGCGGGTTGAGGATGATGTTAAAGATAACGATGGGGATGAGGATTTTACCCAGCAGGAAGAGCGAACGGCGGCGCAGAAGGCTCGGGACAATGCGTTTGACGATATAAAGTCAGTCCAAAGAAGTTTTCAGGATGCGTATATCTATGCTCCGCTTTCAGGTGTTATAACGAAAGCTGACCCTAATGTAGGGCAGATCGTTTCAGCGGCAGATGTTATCACTCAAATTGTTGATGATTCGCAATACGTTTTTGAGGCAGAAGTTGATGAGTCTGATTTAGGGAGGGTTAAGTTAGGGCAGACTGCAGCCATTACTTTAAATTCTTATCCTGATCAGACTTTTAATGCCACAGTTTCAAAGGTTACACCAGTAACCGAGACCACAGATTCAGGGGCTACTGTGGTGATTGTTAAATTATCCCTGGGTAAGCCGGAGATTAATTTTGTTGCGGGTTTGAATGGGCAGGCGGACATCATTACAGACGCGGTTAATAATGTTCTGGTTATTCCTATTGAGGCTTTAATTGATGAGAAAGAGGTTTATGTTAAAAGAGGCGAAAGTTACGAGAAAGTACAAATCGAGACGGGTTTGCAATCTGATACAGAAATTGAGGTTAAATCGGGGTTGTCGGCAGGTGATCAAGTTGTGACGAATCCTCAGGCTGTAAAAGTTACGAACAACAATGGATTTAAATTTCCCGGACAATAGTTGTCATCCCCCACTTGATGCGGGATCCAGAAAATCAGCCTGGATTCCTGGTCAAGCCAAGAATGACATGTTTAAAATATGTCGCTGATTAAACTTACAAAAGTAAATAAGATTTTCCAGCTTGATGAGGAATTAACTTTTCAGGCGCTAAAAGATATTGATATGGATATAGAAAAAGGAGATTTTGTGGCTATTGTTGGTCCTTCAGGGTCGGGCAAATCGACTTTGATGAATATTCTAGGTCTACTTGATCATCCATCTTCAGGCTCCTATCATCTTGATGGAATGGATGTGTCACATTTGAAAGATGATCATCTGGCTAAACTCAGAAATGAAAAAATTGGGTTTGTATTTCAGAGTTTTAATTTGCTTAATAGAACGTCTGCTGTTGAGAATGTGGCGTTGCCTTTAATTTATTCGGGGGTTTCAGCGGGTGACCGGGCAAAAAGAGCGAAGAAGGCATTAGATTCGGTTGGGCTTTCTGATAAGTATAATTCCCGGCCGTCTCAGCTTTCGGGTGGTCAGCAGCAAAGAGTAGCAATTGCCCGGGCTTTGGTTACGAATCCAGATATTATTTTTGCAGATGAACCAACCGGGAATTTGGATTCTAAATCCGGGGCTGAGGCTATGGAGTTGCTTAAACAATTACATAAAGAGGGGCGGACGATAATATTGATTACTCATGATTCGGTGACTGCGAAAAATGCTCATAAAATTATTCGAGTTAAGGATGGGGAAATTACTAATGAGAAAGGGGATGATACGAAATAGCAGATGGCAGATAGCGCGTGGCTGATGGTAAAAGCAAAAAACCGTAAGCCATATAGCGAAGCGAGCCATACGCCATTAGCCAATCATGAATTTACTAGAAACACTCAAATTATCTTTTATCGCTATTTTAAGAAATCGGATGAGGTCTTTTTTGACGGTTTTGGGAATTGTGATTGGGGTTTTTTCGGTGATTATTTTAGTGGCACTGGTAACGGGGTTGCAGAGTTTTATAACCAATCAGATTTCTTCTTTTGGATCTAATTTAATATTTGTGATTCCGGGGCAAACTGGGGCGGGAAGAGGACCTGGAGGGTCGACTGTTAATAGACTGCAGTTTTCTGATGTGACTAATTTGAAGCGGGAACTTAAGGGGAAGGCGGATGTTTCGACTGTAACTCAAAAGGCGGCTTCGGCTAAATATAACAGTAATGAGAGTAAGAATATGAGTATTTCAGGAGTTGAGGATACATATACGAAAATTGTTACTTCGGTTAAAGTTGATAGAGGCCGTTTTATTAATCAGGCGGAGGCCAACTCGGGAAAACGGGTGGCGGTTTTGGGACCGACGGCGGTTAAGAATTTATTTGGGGATTCAAACCCAATTGGGAAAACTATTATTATCGGGAATTCTAAATATCAGGTTATTGGGGTGACGACGGCGCGCGGGGCGACTTTTGGGATTGATCAGGATAACTCTGCATTCTTGCCTCTTGAGGCAGTGCGCAAACAATTTGGGGTGGAGCAGCCGAACGCGATTTATGTCTCTGCTAACAAAACTGAAGATATAAAACCAATTCAAGGGGAAATTTCTAAGACTTTGGAGAAACGAATATCGCCGGAGGATTTTACAGTCCAGACTCAAGAGCAGGCATTGTCTACTATTTCTCAAATAACCGGGGTTCTAACTATCGCTTTAGGAGGAATTGCGGCGATTTCGCTTTTGGTTGGAGGAATTGGGGTAATGAATATTATGCTGGTTTCGGTAACTGAAAGGACTAGGGAGATAGGGTTGCGTAAAGCGCTTGGAGCACGTTCCAAAGACATAAGGAATCAGTTTTTGATTGAGGCTTTGACTTTATCTGGGGTTGGAGGGGTTTTAGGGATTTTGCTGGGGATAATTGCAGCTTTAATTGCTAATTATTTTATCACTACAACGATCACTTTATGGTCGGTGGCGTTATCATTTGGTTTTTCGATGTTAGTTGGTGTGGTATTCGGGGTAGCTCCAGCGATTAGAGCTTCTAAACTTGATCCAATTCAGGCGTTAAGGTATGAGTGAAGTTATCTAGCAAATATAACAAAAGGTTCGAGGGCGGCTGATTCTTCTGTTGATAAACTTTGGAAAACTGCTTGTGGCATAGTAAATGCAACCCCCTTTAGGGTAGTTAATTTTACCTAAAGGGTGCTGCACTTCGTTTTAGACTCTAAGTTCTTAATCCGTTTTTAAGTTATAATTCCCTCATGGAAGGAATTCAGAAGATAAATTTTGCTTTTATTGATGGGCAGAATTTAAACTTGGCGATTCAGGATTCGGGGTGGAAATTGGATTTTAAAAGATTCAGGATCTACCTGGCGGAAAAATATCAGATTACTAAAGCTTATTATTTTATTGGGTTTGTTCCTGGTAATAGTGATTTATATTCAAGTTTGCAGGACTTTGGTTTTCATTTAATTTTTAAGCCTACTTTTAGGAATAAGGATGGCAAGGTTAAAGGGAATGTTGATGCAGAATTAGTTTTACAAGCTATGATTGAGTATCCAAATTATAATAAGGCCGTTATCGTAACTGGGGACGGAGACTTTTATTGTCTCGTTAAATACTTAAAAGCAGAGGGTAAGTTACATAAAGTTCTTATTCCAAACTCAAAGAAATACTCCGGACTTCTTAAGAAATCCGCAGAAAAAGATTTGGCGTTTATGAATGAACTAAAAAATAAATTGGAGTTTAAAGGGTCTAAAATGAAAAGAACCTCTTAAGCACAGAATCTTAAGAGGGGCTTTTCGTCGTGATCTGTGACTAGTATAGCACAAAGTGGTTGTGCACTCAATAAAGATATGGAAGAAATTCAGCAGAGATTGAAAGATTTGAAGATACGCTATTCTAAGATTAAGGAGCAGATTGATGTGGACGCGCTGCATCGGGAGATTCGGGAATTAGAAGCGCAGACTATGAAGGAGGGGTTTTGGGGGGATCAGAGGGCGGCTTCAGCTGTCAGTCGTCAGCTTTCAGAAAAACAGAAAACTGTTGCAACTCTTGAAGAATTAGAAACCAGAATCGCAAATGCGGTTGAGATTTCTTCTGAAGAAGAGATGGTTGAGGATTTAACTCTAGAGACTGATCAGATTGAAGAGAAGCTTTCGGAATTGGAATTAAAATTATTTTTGTCAGAACCGCATGATGAATCTGAGGCGATTATTTCGATTCACTCTGGGACTGGTGGAGTTGAGGCTATGGATTGGGCAGCTATGCTGGCGAGGATGTACCAAAGATATTTTGAGAAAAAGGGTTGGCAGTGCGAGGTGACTGATGAATCGGCTGGCGAGGAGGCTGGTATTAAGACGATGTCGATGATTGTGCATGCGCCTTACGGGTATGGGATGCTGCGTCGGGAGTCTGGAACGCATAGACTGGTTAGACAATCCCCTTTCAATGCTGATTCCCTCAGACAGACTTCATTTGCTTTGGTTGAGACTTTGCCGGTTATTGAGGATGCAGCTGAGGTTTCTATAAATGAGGGTGACTTGGTATTTGAAGCTTTTCGTTCTGGCGGAGCTGGAGGTCAGAATGTTAATAAGGTTTCAACTGCGGTGAGACTAGTTCATAAACCGACGGGGATTACAGTGACTTGTCAGACTGAGAGATCACAGCTTCAAAATAGGGAGAATGCCTTGAAGCTTTTGATGGGTAAATTATGGGAGAAGCAGAGGATTGAGCAGTTGGAACTGAAGAAAGAATTAAAGGGCTCGCATACACAGGCTTCGTGGGGAACACAAATCAGGTCGTATGTTTTACATCCTTATAAAATGGTTAAGGATTTAAGATCAGATATCGAAACTTCGAATGCTGAGGGGGTTTTGGATGGGGATTTGGATAAGTTTATTGAGGGAAATATTGTTAAGTTAAATTAGAACTAAATCCCAGCTTCGTGAGATTGCTTCGCCATTTCATGGTGTCGCAATGACGCCAATGGTCTTTGCAAATTCTTAAAGTATGTTACAATTAATTACGTATGCGTCCTCTAAATACTGACCAGGATGAGTCTGGAATCCATAGAATGAAAGCAGGTTTGAACTTTAAGCTTCTTATTGCAGTTTTAGTAATCTCCGTTATTGCCGGGGCTGGAACTGGGTATTTGATGGCTTCTTCAAGTGGCGGAACCGGAAGCGCTGGGATTCCTTTAATTACTAAAACCCCAGAACATGCAGCTGAAGATACCCGAACATTCCGAGATTTTGCTGAAGGGAAAGTTTCTAAAAAGCCTACCACTAAAGGAATAGACACCTCAGAGGGAACTCATCTTTTAATGCGCGACGGCGCAACTCCGGTTGCACTCACCTCTTCCGTTGTTGATCTCTCCACTTTCGAGAATAAAAAAGTTAAAGTGTTTGGCGAAACCAATAAAGCTACAGGGGCAGGCTGGTTTATGGATGTTGGTCGAGTTGAAGAAGTTCAATAAGTCAGGGTATAGAGAGTAGCGTATAGCGTTTAGTTTTTCTTCTAAACTCTGCACGTTAAGAACTATAAATTTCTAATTGGTCTGAACAAATCCCAATAACCAATTTGGACTTTGTCATTTCTTAGAAATTAGGTCAACTAGGTGATCAGAAATTAAAATGTCCCAATCAATTGTTAAATTTGAGAATATTTCTAAAAAGTATGGCAGCGCACTGGCCATTTCTGATGTGAATTTGGAAGTTGAAGCTGGTGAGTTTGTTTTTTTGGTTGGACCATCTGGGGCTGGGAAATCGACACTTTTAAGACTGGTTGCTAAAGAGTATGCGCCATCTTCAGGTAAGATACTTGTTTTTGATAAAGATATTGCTGATATTAAATCGGGACAATTGCCGTTTTACAGAAGAAAATTAGGCTTTGTTTTTCAGGATTTCAAACTTTTAGACGATAGAACTGTTTTTGAGAATGTGGCAATTGCCTTAGAGGTTAGAGGACACTCTGATGTGGAGATTGTAAAGGAAGTTGAGAAGATATTAAAATTATTTGAGATTTGGCCAAAGCGAAATTTATTTCCTAATCAACTTTCAGGAGGAGAGGCGCAAAGAACTGCAATTGCCAGGGCAATAATCGGTAAGCCGGATATTCTTTTAGCCGATGAGCCAACCGGGGACTTAGATCCGCAAACTTCATGGGGGGTTATTCAACTTTTGAACGAAATTAATTCCTGGGGGACAACAGTGCTAATGGCAACTCATAACGTAGAAATAGTTAACACTTTAAAGAGACGGGTTATTTCTGTCAGAGATGGAAAAATTATTCGAGATAAAAAAGAAGGAAAGTACGAGATACATTAGATTATTGTTTCATTGTTAAATTGCTAAAAAAGCAAACAACAAAGTAGCAATGAAACAATTTAACAATTTATATATATATATGAGAGTTTTTAATTACGTTGGCAAGAATATCAGAAGAACACCGTATCAGGCTTTGGCTGCGACGATGATTATGTTTTTGACTTTTTTGACTTTGCTGATGTTCCTGTTGGTCGCTTTAGGCTCACAGAAAATCTTGCAATATTTTGAAAGTAAACCTCAGGTAATTGCATTTTTTAAAGACAATACCACCCAACAAGATGTTGATCTAATAGAAAATTCTTTAAATCAAACAGGAAAAGTAAAGTCACTTAGGTATATTTCTAAAGAAGAGGCATTTCAAATATATAAAGATCTGAACAGTGCTCAGCCTGAGATGTATGAGGTAGTTACCTCTAACATGCTCCCCTCTTCTTTAGAAGTTTCAACGAACACGTTAACTGATTTAAATTATATAAATGATGTTTTAAGTAAGGAGCCGGCTGTTCGCTCTGTGGGATTCCCTAAAGATGTGGTGCAAAATGTTTTGGAGAGCACATCTTTAGTGCGATGGGTCGGTGGGATAATTGTCGGGTTTTTGATTGTCTTTTCGGTACTAATAATACTCATGATTATAGGATTTAAAA
>CAYNRM010000007.1:0-21844 GCA_964399555.1 uncultured Gammaproteobacteria bacterium
TCTAAATGCATAAGCTGATGATATATTTCAAAAACCTCCTCAGTTTTTCCATCAGCAATAATCTTTGAGTCAGAGATCAAAATACTTCTGTCGCAAAACCCTTTAACCGCTTTTTCATCATGACTGACAAAAATTATAGTTTTCTCTCGACTATCTTTAATTTCCTTAAGCTTCTTCATGCATTTTTGCTGAAACGCAGCATCTCCGACCGCTAATACCTCATCAATTAGTAATATTGGCGCATCAATGCTAATAGCAATCGAAAACCCAAGTCTCATATACATCCCGCTGGAGTATTTTTTAACCGGTGTATGAATAAATTCTTGAAGCTCACTGAATTCAATTATCTCTTCAATCTTCGCCTCAATCTCTTTTTTATGCATCCCGAGTATTGCTGCATTCAGAAATATATTCTCGTATCCCGATAATTCATAGTGAAATCCTGCACCGAGTTCAATTAAAGGAGCAACTTTACCGCTTATATGTATGTTCCCGCTTGTAGGAAAAGTTACCCCTGCAATTAACTTCAACAGCGTTGATTTTCCCGAACCATTCTTCCCAATTATTGCCACAATTTCCCCGGGAT
Organism: uncultured Gammaproteobacteria bacterium; assembly: GCA_964399555.1. Classification (GTDB taxonomy): domain Bacteria; phylum Patescibacteriota; class Microgenomatia; order Daviesbacterales; family UBA10151; genus JACPKO01. Next base: position 587 of record CAYNRM010000007.1, read on the forward strand.
CAACATTCAAACTAATGTTAGACAATGCAGTATATTTTTTAGCCCAGGGTTTCCCCCTGAGCAAGTTAGGTAAAAGCTCTTTAAAAGTTCTATCATCCTGAAGATAAAAACTTTTTGTCACATTCTTAAATGAAATAGCTGTATCACTCATATTTAAACCAGGTCTGCAAAAACCTTCTCCATCCTTTTAAACATAACAAAGCCAAAAATAAACACCACACTGGAAATCACAAACGCCCAGAGAATAGTGCCTGTATCAAAACTATATCCAAAAAGAGCAGATCTGTATCCTTCAATAATTCCCACCATCGGATTCAACTTATAAATCCATATCCATTCCTCTGGCACTAAAGATAAAGGATAAACAATAGGTGAGACATACATCCAAAGCATCAATATTAAGTTAGATAAGTATTGGATATCTCTATAAAATAAGTTTGCTGTTGAAAATACTAAACCAATTCCTGTAACTAACAGAATCTGAATCCCTAATAAGGGAAAAATGTACCAGGTACTTGTTGAAAGTGAGACCTGATAGAAAAATATAAATGCCGCTAAAACCAATGAAGCAAAAAATAAGTCAACTAGTTTTGAAATTACAATAGAGTAGATGAATACTTCTCTTGGAAAAGCAACTTTCTTTAAGAGCTCTCTATTATCAACTAAAGCCAGAGTTGAGTTTGTGATGACAGTCTGAACATATATCCATGGCAAAAGCCCGACGAACAGGAAAACCGAGTAGGGGATGTCATTCGAAGGAAATCTAAAAACCACTGAAAAAACAAACGAGTATACAAGCAGCTGAAGTAAGGGATTAATCAAGACCCAGGCATACCCGATGACAGACTGCTTATATCGCGATTTAATATCTCTTAGAATAAGTTGTGATAGTAAGAATTTATAATGCCTGAAAGGTTCAGTGAGGTGTGTGAGCATGAAGATTCTATTTATTATACTTGCTTTTAATCCTTTATACAAAATATACTCACCTTAATTACTAATGGAAAAGTCTAAGGCTAGAATAAGTGTTGTAATATTCACCAAAAACGAAGAGATAAACATTCGCGAGTGCATACTCTCCATCAAATCCTTCGCTGCAGAAGTAATAGTCATAGATATGCAAAGTAGAGACAAGACTGTTGAAATTGCCCGTTCGCTGGGTGCCAAGATATTTAAAGTAGAAGACCATAAGTGGGTGGAGCCTGTTAGAAATTTCGGTTTAAGTAAGGCATCCCACGAGTGGTTATTGGTTTTAGATGCCGACGAACGAGTTCCTGAAACACTTGCCAAAAAACTTCTTGAAATTGTAAGTAATCAAAGCTATGAAGTAGTTAAAATCCCTAGGAAGACTATCTTCTTCAAAAAATGGATTCAACATACCGCTTGGTGGCCTGATTATAATATCCGTTTTTTCAAAAAAGGATATGTTGAATGGGTAGTCAAAATCCACCCTGAAATAAAAGTTAAAGGACGAGTGCTGGAACTTGATGCCAAAGAGGAATTTGCGCTGGTTCATGAAAACGCCCGCAACATTAAAACCTGGCTTGAAAAAATTGATCACCACACAGATTATGAAGACTACTTTTTAAATCTAAAAAAAATTAAACCGGAAGATGTCCTAAATAGGTACAATCATGAATTTTATTGGAGGTATTTTGAGCACAAAGGTTATCTTGATGGACTCCACGGTTTTATTTTAAGTAAATTTATGGAATTTTACCGCTTTCTAGAGTTTGCTAAAGCTTGGGAGAAAAAGGGTTATAAAGACTTAGTTGATCCGGATGAGCTAAAAAAAACAATCGAAAATGAGCTAGGTTACAAAAATGATCGAGTAAAAAGACTCCAAAAAGAAAATGATTCTTTAATGCGTCAGCTTGAAGATATTAAATCCTCACGAACATTTAAACTTTGGAGTAAGTATCTCAGTCTAAAAGAAAAAATAAAAAAACTAAAATGAACAAAAAACCCGTTTTCGCAAAAACTGCAACCTTACTTTATAAAAATATGTCAACAAAAAAAGACCGCGACTATGTCGGCTATATTAACGAACGTAATGATGAAGATCAGCGTTTCTACGACACTCGAAAGAGAATAGTCCAAAAAAGTTTTGAAATTTTTATGCTACCGTATTTAAAGTATCTAGTAAATCAAAATCCTGGTCGTAGCATTGAATGCTTGGATATCGGATGCGGAGATGGAGTGGTTCTTGATGCACTATACGCTTTAGGCAAAAAGCATAGTTTTAAGATCAACCTTCACGGTTTGGATCTGGATAAAGATGCCTTAAAAGCAATTAAATACAAAGCCAATCTCGTCGTCGCATCGGCACTGGATATGCCTTTCTCTGATAATAAATTTGACCTGATTACCTCCTCACAAACTTTGGAGCATTTCACCGAGAAAGATCTCAAAACCACACTAAAAGATACTTACCGCGTTTTAAATAAAGGTGGTTACTTCTATGCCGAAACTCCGAATCCTGAAAGCCTTCTTGCTAAAGCCATGGGAAAAGATTGGTGGATGTATCTTGAAGAGCATTTAGTTCTCATACCTCCTTCCTATATGGAGAAAATTCTTTCAGAAATCGGATTTAAAAATATTAAAGTTAAGACCCGAATGGAGGTGGATGAGCAAATCAATGAGCTTTCAGAAATAATAGTTCGCCTAAAATCTTTTTACCACCAAGTTATTCCAGTCCGTGTTAAAGCCAAATTAATAAAAATTTATGCAAATCTTTTCCGTAAAGGAGCAGTTCTTGTTGCCGTTGCCCAAAAGTAGATATTACTTTCTTCTCAAAAGCTCTACGTTATCAGTGGTGCGGAAAACGACATAATTCTCATCAATATACTCACTAATCTTAGGAGCAAATTCGGTAATAGACTCGCCATCTATGTTAAACTTTTTATCCCGCACAATAAGTTGAGGTTTACTACTCTCTAAAACCTCTATAGATCTGTCCTCAAGTATTGTTATGTACCAGGGCATCTGAAAAACCAAGAATCTGCCGGCCGGGATAGTATTCGTTAAATAGTAAAGTAAAGGATTCACTCCAAATACAAAAATCTCATCCCCGGAAGTAATGTACTCTTTAACAGTATTACTTAAGTTAATCATCTTTTGATCATAAATAATTACCTCGTCCCTCACTTGCTTCTGATAGTCCTTATAAACAAAATTAAACGATAACACTAAGTAAATCAAAAAATAAACCAGAAATCTTTTTACACTAAAGTATTGCTGAAGTACCAAAGCCAAACCTATTGCCAAAAAGGGAAGGGAAGGTTGGAAATGGTTTGAATCAAATCTGTCAGTGACAGCTAGAAGTGTCCAAAAAATAAATACACAAAGTAATATTGCTGCTTTTCTGTTCTTAATTAACGGGAAAAACAGAATTGGACTATACGAAATAATCATTTGAAATAGACTGGGGTACTCAGGTGCTTTCTTACTCATATGAACGTAAGTCTCCGCATTGAAAATACCGGCCCAATAAATGAAGTCGGTTAGTATTCCTAATCTATAGAAATAAAAAACCATCAATAAAAGCAACGGTGCAAACCCTGCAAAAAAGTATAGAAAAATTTTCTTGTCTCTAAAATAAAAAAATAATAGAAGCGGTATGCTTCCAGCAATAGGCAAGGTAATCTGTTTTAGAATCACACCCAAGCTAAAAATGAAACCAAGTAATATAGTTAGTTTACGAAAGTCTGTATTCTTACTGTTAATAATTCTGTAGCTTAAATAAAACGCCGGCAATAAGATCAGTGGAATAAAAGAATCAATCCAAAGAACCCACCCACCCCAAAACGGATGCCAAAAAGTGAAGATTACACTTGCCAAGAGTGCCACAAACTCACTTTTAGATATCTTTCTTGCAATCAAAAATATGAATAAGTTATTTATTGCGGTAATAACAATTAGCCAAATCCTAGCGACTCCGGCATCAGATAATCCCAAAACTGCGGCATTAAGTGGTAGAAAGAATAATCCCGGAAAATGTTGGTCAACTATTTCTTTATACGGAATAAGTCCGGCATTCGTAAGATAAGGTAGGATGAAAAACTCCGGATACGGAAAAAATACTAACTTAACTAGAATAAAAGAATGACCAATAATTAGGATTACTAATAAAAAAAATGAATAATTGGAAATAAATGAACTTATTGATTTCATTCGACTATACTAGCAACATTTTCTCCTAACTCAACAGCATAATTAGTTCCTCTATCCCAAGGATAAACCATATCCAGGTTTGCTAGAAAGACATCTTTAAGCGGAGTCTTCATTTCAGGGATTACTTTAGAATACCCTTTTTCAACAACAGGCTGAGCGAAAGGCCCGACAAATTTTTCTACTCGCAATAGATGCTTCCTGTAGTCAGGGTTAATTTGTGTCAGATACTTATCAAAAGTCTTCAAAAGCTCCCGTCCCGACATTTTTAAGTAAGGATGATCAATGGGCAAGTAGCATCCTATATAAAGAATATGTTCTTTGTTGTAGAACTTAGGATCCATAAAATTTGTATGATCCACCAAAACCAAAAAAGGAAAACTTTTATCTGCGATACTTAACCAATAAGATTCTTTCATGAACGGTTTTTTACTGATTAAAATTAAATTAAGGGCATGAAGATGTTTAATTGATGCCAGTTTCTTACTATAATTTTGAGGAAGGTTTGCAAGTTTTAAAAATACCGGAGTGGGGGATGTGCAAATAATTCTATCAAAGTTAATTCTCTTTCCTCCACTTTTAATAAAACTTCCTTTGGGGTCTGAACCAATTGATTCAACAGTTGTGCTAAGAAATAGCTTCCCGCCTAATTCTTCAATCACCTGAGTGATTCTGTCTGCAAAGGTTTTGAATCCTCCCTCAGGATATGCGAGTGAAGAAGTTCTCTTCTTAATTCTTGCCCAAAACCAGGACAATATCACCAAGTCTTTGTATTCTCCAAATTTACCTAAGAAAAGAGGCTCCCATATCGTTTCCAAAGATTCTCGTCCCATCCATCTTCCAATCCACGAAAGCGCGGGCTTGCTTTCAAACAGATGGTAGTTATTCGTAAGTTTCATGAAAGCCAGAACCACACCTGTCCTGAATCTGGAAAGTATTGAAATAAAAGGAAACTTAATTAAGGAAATTGCACTATCTAAAGGTACGATCTGCCCACCGGCAAAAATATCAGTTCTTGGCCTTTTTATGACAACTGGATGTTTTAATTCTTCTGCTAACTTTAAAACACTCCAGTCGTTAGTAAACCAATGATGGTAAGCTCTTTCTAAAGTCCACCTCCATCTCTTATCTTTAAAACCTACAGCTAATCCTCCCACCGAACTCTCTTTTTCGTAAATATAAATATCATGTCCTTTTTGAGATAATCTCAAACCTGCCGCAAGACCTGTAAATCCCGCCCCGATAATCGCAATTTTCATAAAAAATATATTAACAGATCTCAAACTAATTCGTTCATACCTAATCTCAATTTGAAACTCGCCATCCGGATCAAAAAATACTATAATTTTCTGCAGTCAGAAATGATGCATATTAATAACTAAATGACCCCTAAAAAAGCCCCATATTGTTCAATACTTATCTTAAACTACTTTGGAGAGAAAATTATTGGAAACACCTTAAAATCGGTAGTGGAGTTAAATTATCCAGCTGATAGATATGAAATTATTATTGTAGATAATGACTCCAAAGATAAAAGCCGTCAAATATTAGAATCCTTCGCCGCAAGTCATAAAAACGTTAGGTTAATTTTCCTGAATAAAAACCTGGGTTTTGCCAGAGGCAATAATATTGGTATTAAACGAGCTAAAGGAGAGTATGTCGCGTTGCTAAATAACGATTGCGTAGTTGAAAAAAACTGGTTGAGGGAATTAGTAAATACTGCCGGCGGCGATTCAAAAATATTTGCTGTGTCCTCTAAAATCCTGATTTATCCAAAATATCTGGATCTGAATATCACTATCGACCCAAGCATCTCCTTTATTTACTCCTCACTCCAAAAATCAAACCTTTATCAATTTAACACCAGAAGAATATATCTCAACATAATTAAGAAAGAAACTCAATGTTACATGCAAGTGCCCTTCGACTCTGTAAACGACCAATCTGTCGAGCTACAGTTTGTTTTTAATATCAAGGATGAAAGGGGCAAAAATCTGGATGAGCTTATTAATTTTCCCGATAGGAATGCCAGCGTTATAGACTCCACGCGCAATAAAGACGAAATTGTATACAGTGTCAGGATTAATCTACTAAATCAAATCACAAAGAATAGAACAGTGAGCAAAATCCAAAATGCCGGCATCATCCCTTTTCATGATGGCTACGCACGAGACATTGGGGCAATTATTAGTGACAGTAACTCTTTCTATGAGTATGACCAGGGTCAGTATGATCAGGAGATTGAGATCTATGCCTTTTGCGGTGCAGCAGTTCTGCTTAATAAAAACATTCTCGAAAAAATTGGCTATCTTGACGAGTCTTTCTTTATGTATTACGAAGACGTTGAAATATCAGAGCGCGCCCGTTTAAATGGATATAAAATATATTACAGTCCAAAGGCAGGCGTCCGCCACATTCATGCCCTTTCAAGTTCAGAAGGCAGCGCCTTTTTTGTGTACAATGTTGAAAAAGGTCGGCTGCTTCATGTTTTCTATAATTTCCCTCACAGAGTTTTTCTCGAGCAGTATTTGAAAGTATTGATAATAATTATGTATGGAGTTGCCAACACAATAATGTCTACGAGGAATCTGAAAGCTATTTCCAGAGATAAAAAGTTAGGCGGCGCTAGCTTCGCCCGCAAAGGTCAGTTGATTAAAGTTCTGTTTTTCTTCACTTTGAATTATCTAAGATTGTTGTATTTAAAGAGTTTGAAGAAATGCACGCGCTCCCGAAGTGACAATTATAACGAAATCCTAAGTGGAAAATGGTACTTTAAATAGATATGAAACAAGCTGTAGTTTACGATAGATGGCTCCATACTTTAGGAGGAGGAGAAGTGGTCGCCTGTAATATTGCCAGAATTCTAAAAGATGAAGGTTACAGTGTCACTTTCTTATCTGGTAAAAAAGTATCGCAAGAATTAATCTACGAAAAACTTCATATCAAAGTCTCGGATATAGAATTCATAACAGTTTGGAATGACGAACACGCTCTGAAAAAATTAACATCTGGTAAAGATTTATTTATCAATATTTCCTTTATGGATTATTCCCGGGGCTTTGCTAAAAAAAACTTCTATTATGTTAACTTTCCAACCAGACCGTACATGACTTTTAAAGGATTGGTCTTCTCTCTCTTGGCGCCGCTGGTCAGTAGTTTTATTAAACCAATTGAATCAATGAACATCGTTGATGCCCCCATAATTACCAAAGGTCACCCCTCATACTTGTTAGGCAAAAAAAATAAGTATGCTATTTATAATCTGCAGGTGGATAAAGTCCAGATTATAGAATTTAGTCTACTTATAGAAAACTTTAGTAAGACTCAGCTGGAAGAGATTTCTGTTAATTTAGAAAACGCTAAGCTTTTAGATAAAAAAGTAAAGGTCACTCATGAGCATAACATTCTGACTTTTATCTTAAAATTCGCTCCTTTATCCAACACGGCCTACTTGAATATAGGTATCAATAACTTTGTTAAAGGAACTGATGAGTTAGAGGCGGGTAGTATCTTTCTCCTATATCCGAAAATTAGACTGCGAAAACTCTCGGCATTCCTCTTAAGTGATTTGTTGGAAAAATTCCGCGTCCGAATGCGCGCCGGAATTTTTGTCAATATTGTCGGCCGGCTTCAAACATACCAGCAAATCTTAACTTACTCGGCTTTTGCTCAAAAATGGATTAAGAAATATTGGAAAAGAAATTCAAAAATAATCGCTCCTCCAGTTGCCTTAATCTTCAAAGATTACAATGTCTTAAAATTCAAAAAAAAGAATTGGATTTGTTCAGTAGGGAGATTCTTCACTTTAGGCCACGGAAAGAAGCAGGAGGTCCTAATTGATGCCTTTAAAGAAATTTATGATAAAGGCAATGAAGATTGGGAGTTACACCTTGCCGGAGGGCTGGGTAGTGAGCCATCAAGTTTAGAGTTCTTCCAACACCTCAAGGAATCATCTGCAGGTTATCCAATTTACTTTCATATCAATATCTCACGTAAAGAAATTGAAGAGGTTTATTTAAAATCAAAAATTTACTGGCACGCGACTGGATTTAACGAAGATGAGAATTATCAACCTGTTAGATTTGAGCATTTTGGTATAGCTCCTATTGAAGCAATCAGTGCTGGCTGTATTCCGATATTATATAAAGGAGGTGGACTGCCGGAAATAATAACCCAGGTAAATCTTAACCCCGGCAAATATCTTTTTGACTCCAAGTCTTCCCTGGTCAATCTGACAGTTTCCCAAATCCAGAACACAGACAAGGATATTAACTGGAAAGAAATATTTGCTATCCTAAGTAATAATTATTCAATAAAAGTATTCAAGGAGAAATTTCTTAAAATAATATCTACTTAATTTCGTAGATAGTTGAATCTATTTTGTTTAATCCGCCTAGTTCCTCCAGACTGCTGAAAAATTGTTGCAAATTAGCTTGACGGGCATTAGGAAAATTATCAGGATTAAATTTTACTAAATTCACATGGCGTTGCTTTAACTCAGAGATAAATTGCTCAGGTTTATTCTGGTCAATTAGCTGATCCATCTTTATAGATAAGTCCCGGATTTCTGGCAAATCATAACCGCTATACCCATTCACCAAATAACAACCATGAAATGTGGAGGCCAACTGAGACGTAGTTAAGTATGTTAAACCCTCGACAATATTATTTCCCGCCTCAAGATGGGTTACTGGTAATTCCAATAAAACTTGCTTTTCATCACTGCAAATATTCCTAAGTACCTCAGTTCTGTCATCAACATAACTCCCGGCAGTAGTAGTCAAATTAAAAGGAAGTGCTTCTAGAAATAGCATCACAAAACAGAAAGCAAATATAGCACTTTTATATTTTCCATCAGCAATTTTTTGCAGCCCCAAAAGTGCAAAAAATATCAATCCAAAGTAGAATAAGTAACTCCATCTTGCCGATACTCTTGTAGATTCAAATAAAGGTACTACTTTTAGAGCTATAGCGTACGGTAAAGGAATATGCGCATAGGTCCCGTTAAAATTCAGCCTCGGCCCCAAAGAAAAAATAAATCCCAACAAAACTAGAGACAGGAAAAACCCTTTTTGCCTGTTCAAATTCATAATTACTGAAAGACTCTTTTTATCCTTTGTAATAGCAAAAAGTCCAATCAAACCAAGGGATAGAACCAGTACCCCGGGAAAAGCTGTATGTCCGCCCCAGCCATTCTTATTGAAGCTGTTCCATTTTTGAATAACAGGAAGTCGGGTTATTAGAGAATCAACAGAAAAGGTAAAAATGTAATCACTCAAACTTGCAGAATAAGTAATGTATTCATCAATATTTCTGCTGATGTCGTATTCCTTTTTAACATCAAAATATCCCTTAATAAAAATCCCTGATGTCAGAAAAAATGTCAGAAAAACTACAATTGCACTTAGCCCGACCTGCTTGAAACTCTTACGGGTCAACTGGAAAATAAAATAAAGCCCAATCGTTGTCAGCAGATAAACCGAGAGATAAACACTAGCCAGAAACTGCACCGTAATAAATAAACCCGCAATCACTGGTTGGACTAGTCTACTCCCGCTCTGGGGTTTAAAAAGAAAATACAAGCTAAAGAAAAACGGCCAATAACTTAACATTTGAAAATGGGATATATTCAAATGAAAAAACGGAGAAAAGATAAATAATAAACTTCCTATGAAAGCAAAGAGATCCTTCTTAAAAATTAATCTCCAAAATAAGAACGTCGAAATGTAGTTAAGGATAAAAGTAATAATAAAAACTAAGTTAAAAGTTAGAATTAAATTCTTTACGACCCAATAAATCGGTAGCGCGATAATAGATTGAGGTAATAATAAATCGGAGAAGAATAATGTATTCGGATTTGGATAGAATGAAGTAGTATTAAAAAAATTCTGAAAATCTAAAGCCTGAATCTTGGACACATTCTGAAAAACAATCCAAACCATCAAAGCATAATCCCGCCAATCAATTAAATTTGTCGTTAAATTAAAAACCAGTGACCTGAAAACAAATATAAAAAGAATCAAAAACAACGAAAAGTAAATCCAAAACTTACGCATCTAAACCTCATTATATTTTAAGCTGCAGAATAAATCATCAGTAGGTTTGCTGTTTCAAAAATGGGTCAATGTTAAAAAGTCAGAATAGCTGATATTATAGAAAAATGATGAGCTCACTAAAAAGAATCAAACCAGGTTATTTACTTGTTGCAGCCTGTGTCGTGATTTTTACCTTTCTCCTTCTGAAGAACCCTTATTCAACCAGAAACCTTATTCCAAATTTAGAACCTTACCCCGACACAATTCATTATCTCACTCCGGCAATAAGTTTTACCCACGGCAAAGGTTTTTATATCCAAAGAGAGGGTAGAGTTAAGAATCCCAATGTCCCTCTTTTATACTCAGTTTCAATGATGCCGTGGTTTATCTTCACTGATGATCCCAGAACCTTCTATTTCGGAAATATTCTGTTAGCTCTGTTAGGACTGTTCTTTCTCTATAAAATTTCGCAAAAACTCCTCGAAAATATATATATCACATCATTGGTGATGTTCTTATACACTACAAATTATTTTATTTATTGGTATCCGAATCTGGTCATGGCAGAAAATCTGTTGATCCCGATTTTCCTGGCCTCCGTATGGATTTTGCTCCTGAGTCTATCTCTCAGGAATGCGATAATAGCCGGATTTTTGGTTGTCGCTTTCTATGCGACAAAATATGCCGCAATTCCATTGACTGCATCTCTTTTTGTGATGTACTCAATTAAAATACTGCTGGGCAGTAAAGATAAAAAATTAAAACTTGGCGGGTGTTTTGTGTTAACTACGTTTCTGATATTTGGAGCGTTTGCTATATTTGAATATCTATCAAAAGGGTTTAATATTTTCGCCACAGTCAATTCACTTTTCTCCCTAATATTTTCTGGAGCCATAACTGGTGTTAACTCCTCAGAGGTTCCTGTTTCAAATCCCTGGTTTTCTCTAAAATACCTCCCTAAGAATTTAAATACTTATCTTGAGGCAATCACCGGAAATCCAATGCGTTTTCTTTGGGATAATACACCTCTCGTGCCCAAATTCGTAGGAGTATTTGGACTCGCTGGATTAATATTTGGCTTATTCAAGAGAAAATACAGATTATTCTGCTTGTCTTTATTGCTTTTCCTATTCAGCCAAATAATTTTTATGTCCACTTTCTACAGCACTGATGCCAGATACATCTATCACGCAGTCCCTCTCTTAATAATAAGCTTTGGTCTCTTTCTTAAGTTCTTAATGGATTTGCTATTAGGAAATAATAAAAAAACCGGCCGAATTATTTTCTATATTATTTTATTTACCTTTTTCCTAGTCTATTTTGTAGGTAGTGCTTTCAGGCTTAAATATCAAGTTGCCCTAAATCTCCGCCATACTGAATCCCCTTGGTATTACATTTCAGTAGAGGAAGCCAATAAATATTTTGATAGTGTTGAGAAAACCAATAAAAAACCTGTCCTAATCACGGCACTCCCGCCACATTATGTGGATTACTTTTCCAAGGACAGATACTCTCTTCTACCGTTGTCACTCAATCAGGAATTTCAAAAAGAGATGACAACCGTCTGGGGGCCGCACGATTTCTCAAGTCTCCCGGCCCTCTATAATCAATACTTAAACAATGGTTATTTGGTTTATGTCTCAAATTACGGTCTCGGTAACGAAGACCATCTCCACAAAGACTTCGACAAAATAAAAAACCTTTTTCATCTGGAAAGAGTCCATGAAGGCTGTTTTAATGCCTGCGATATTTTTAAACTCAACAGGAAAGAATGAAATCATTTCTAAAAGTTTTAAAATATTTCCTGATTTGGAGAATCACTCTTTTCATTCCCGTTATAGTTGCCGGAGTAACAATGGGTTACGGTACCTCCTATCCCTTCTTTGAACTTAATTACTATCAGCGTGTTCCGGATTTTCTTAATAAACCCTTCCTGACTGTCTGGTTTAACTTTGACGGAGTTCATTACATGAATATAGCAACAAGAGGCTACATAGATGAAGCCCGTTTTTTCCCGCTGCTCCCTTTATTAATCAAAACTCTTAGTCTAGGCAATCTAAATTTCGTGTTGACTTACCTGGTATCACTATTAATCCCAAGCTCAGCTTTGCTAATTGCCTTACTCCTCCTACATAAACTGCTGAAGCTTGATTATGATAGTAAAGATGCTAAGAATACGCTTCTCTATATGCTTAGTTTTCCAACCGCCTTTTTCTTCGCCGCAGTATACACAGAAAGCCTTTTCCTCCTACTCTCAATAGCTTGTTTCTATTTGGCTAGAACAAAACAATGGTTAGTCGTGTCGTTGCTCGCAATGCTCTTGGTTTCAACTAGATTCGTCGGCGTTTTTATTATTCCCGCAATTCTCTATGAGTATTACCTCCAGAATAAGCCGTTAAGGATAAAAAACAGCCTAAAACTTCTGGAATTAGTAAGCATCCCGTTAATTGGTCTTATCGCTTATTCAATCTATAACTATCAAAAATGGGGGAGCCTAATTTCTTTCCTGACTTACCATAGCGAACTAAATAACGGCCGTTCATCAACATCTCTAATTCTACCAATTCAAACAATCTACCGCTATTTCAAAATTCTAACCACGATACCTTATTACAAAGTGGAATGGGGGATCGCCTTTCTGGAAATTTCAACTTTCATATTTGGTACAGTTTTACTCTTTATTGCCTGGAGAAAAAAAGTTAGAACCTCATATCTTATTTTCTCTGTTGGCGCCTTCATGATGCCCGCATTTAGTGGCACATTCTCCGGTCTTCCCAGGTATCTTCTGGTCGCATTCCCGATTTTCATAGCATTGTCGTTAATAAAATCTAAATATTTAAAAATCTTCTATTTTGCAATCTCAATACCCTTAATGTTTTTGCTTTTAATGTTGTTCACCAGAGGGTATTATATTTCTTAATGCTAATTCTAATTCTTATTCTTGGGGTGTTCCTTCGTCTGATTAATTTAGACCAAAGCCTATGGTTGGATGAGGCGATTTCAACTTTAGCTGCCCGCGACTACAGCTATTACGCAATAACTTTCGATTTCCTGAAAATCGATAACCATCCACCGCTTTTTTACTTGCTATTAAAACTCTGGGGAGAAGTTTTGGGTTTTACAGATTGGGTTCTAAGAATGTTACCTGTAACTTTGGGATCTGTATTAATATTCATTTCTTACAAACTGACATATAAAATCTCCAAAGAAAAAAACCTTGCAATTATAGTCTCACTATTAATTTCATCCTCACCTCTTTTAGTTTATTTTTCTCAAGAAGTAAGAATGTATATGTTAATAACACTACTAGCCATGATACAGATCTATATTTTCTCCTGCACTCTGGAAAAACCAAAATGGTGGAAATGGCTTGCTTTTTCCTGCACTAATTGTCTGCTTTTTTTCTCAGACTACATTACAGTTTTCTTATTCCCGGTTTTCCTAATTTATCCACTGATTAGAAAAGACGGAAAACTCTTAACAAAAATTATTATTTCCTTTATCCCGCTGGGTCTGCTGTTCTCACTCTGGTTTCCAATGTTCAATGATCAGTTATTAAAGAACAGAGAAATCGTAAATTCTTTCCCCGGCTGGCAATTCATAGTGGGTGGCGCAACATTAAAAAACCTTGCGGTAATTTGGATGAAGTTTGTTTTAGGACGAATTTCTTTCGAACCAAAACTGATATATTATTCCCTAGTCCTTCTGGCAACAGCACCGGTTCTAATTAGTCTATTCCTGGCAGCTAAAACTTTTAAAAAGCATCTCCTGGTTTGGCTATGGTTAATAATACCCATCCTCCTCGGGTTCGCTTTTTCCTGGATAATTCCGGTTTTTAACTACTTTCGTTTTATATATGTACTTCCGGCATTATTAATATTAGTCGCTATTGGGATTAATAGTCTCAGAAGCCAAACCCTCCAAAGAATATTGATTACTCTAGTACTTTTAACAAACCTAACCGGCTTATTGATTTATTACCTGGACCCTGCCCAATCAAGAGAAAATTGGCGGCAGGCGGTCTCGTACATTGAAAACCAGGCAGGTCCAAACGACCTGGTAGTATTCGAATTCCTTGAGCCGGTTGCCCCATATCGTTGGTATTCAAATAATCAAGTCGAAGTAATAGGTGCTATCGATTCATACTCCTCAGATCGCCAGAAAACTCATGAAAAACTGGATAAAGTTTTGTTTGATAAAACCAAAATTTATCATTTTGAATATTTAAGAGATCTAACAGACCCGGAAAAGTTTGTAGAACAAAAACTTGAAATGGATGGATTTAGAAAGGGCGAAGTATTAAGCGATTTTAAAAACATCGGCCAACTAAGCATTTGGAATAGGGTAGGCCAATGAAAAAAATTCCTGTAATAATCCTCATCCTGTTCCTGGCAGTTGTCGTGCGATTTTATAACTTTGAGAACCGAATAACCTTCGGCCCCGAACAGGCAATCTCCCTATTAGTTTCTGCAGATTATATCAACGAAAAATTCAGCCTTCTCGGTCTCCCCTCAACTCAAAGAACAACATCCTTCGGTCACATAATTTATTACCCCGCGGTTTTTAATTACAGTCTAATACCCTTACTTTTAATCACAAATTACAATGCGCTAATAATCACCGGATTCTTTGCACTGTTGAATATACTGACAGGCTTGCTTATTTATTTTCTGGCAAAAAAAATCTCTAATGAAAAAACCGCTCTTTTTTCATCTATAATTTTCCTCTTTAGCGACTACATGATCCACCATTCATTATTCATATGGTCTGTTAATTATCTGCCTTTGCTAAGCGTAATAATCTTCTTTTTAATAGCCCGCGCCTATCAAAGAAAACCTGTAAAGTTAACAGCTTTATGGATTGGATTACTCGCCGGTCTTTCATTTGGGGTTGAATATATCTACTTATTCTCTGGCATGTTAATTTTCTCACTAACAGTCCATTTTGCTAAAAACAGACTTATATCATCCTGTTTGTTTTTAGCTGGCGCCGCGCTAAGCATACTCCCAACCATAATCTTCGACCTGACCCATGATTTCTACCATTTCAAAACCCTCTGGCGATACCTTCTAGATACTATGGCAATTCCCGGCCAGAGCAAAATAACCTACTATCATTTCCTCCATTTCTGGCCACTACTGGCAATAATCGGCGGAGCAGGTCTTTATATTGTTTCAAAAAAATCAACAATCACCGCCTGGATTCTGCTTCTAATTTACATAACTGTGAATCTGGCATCTCCTAAAGTATCCTTCCAAAACCCCATAGGCATGTATAAAGACCTAAATTACCCGGTCTTTAAGTCCGCCGCTCAATCTATTGCCTCAAACAGCCCCGAAAATTTTAATGTTGTTACGACCTTCGATTTCGACAGCCGCGCTCACCCCTTAAGATATTTACTAAAGTATAATCACAATCTAACCCCACAGGGTGTTGAGGATTATCCTAATTCGGAAAGTCTTTATATCTTAACAACTCCGAATTATCAGGTTCTCACAACGAGTCTGTGGGAAATATCTTCTTTTAGACCCGATAAAACTGAAACCTTGAATAACCTCACTCATTTTTCTGTCATTAAACTGACCCACACCGAGTAGGTTTTTGCTACAATGGATTAGTGAAAGTTGGACTCGACATATCCCAAATTATCCATCCCGGAGGAGTAGCTAATTACACCAGAAATCTGGCCCAGGAACTTCAAAAGAACCCTGGCTTGGACATGGTCTTCTTCTTCTCTGCTCTTCGCAAAAGTTACAGGGGCGAGTTAAAAAACGTCAAAAAATTCCGCCTACCTCCAACCCTGTTCGAAGTTCTATTCAACAGGATTCGGAATGTAGGAATCGAAAAATTTTTAGGCTCTCTTGATATCTTCCATTCCTCCGACTGGGTCCAGCCTCCCACTAAAGCAAAAAAGGTCACAACTTATCATGATGTGATCCCGCTGCTATATCCGCAATGGTCACACCCAAAAATAGTGGCAGTCAATAAGACCCGGATCAGACTGGTAGAGTCAGAAGTCGATAAGGTAATTGCTGTCTCCAACTCCACCAAAGAAGACCTTCTTAGAGTCTCAAATTTGAAACCTGAAAATATCACAGTAATTTACGAAGGAGTTTCTGAAAATTTCATTCCCGCGACTGAAGAACAAAAAACAGAATTCAAAAAAAAGCACAATCTTCCTGAAAATTTTATCTTAGCAACCGGCGGAGTAGGGGAGAGGAAAAACTTAAAACGAATAAAACAAGCAGCCGGGGACTATAATCTGATTATTTCCTTCGAAGACATTATCGTGTCCGACGAAGAACTGCCGCTACTATACTCAAGCGCTGATCTCCTGGTTTACACAACATTGTACGAAGGCTTCGGCTTGCCGATTCTCGAATCAATGGCCAGCGGAACCCCTGTCATCACCTCTAACGTTTCATCAATGCCCGAAATCGCCGGAAGCGCTGCAATTCTTGTAAATCCTGAAAAGCCGGATGATATTAAGAATAAGATAAAAGAAGTTTTATCGGATAAAGAATTACAAAAAGAATTAATTGAAAAAGGATTAAAAAGGTCAAAAGAATTTACCTGGAAAAAAGCCGCCGCTCAAACAACCCAAATCTATAAAGATCTACTTGAATGATTTCAATAAAAAACTATCTCCTCAATTCTAAATGGTTAATTGCCGCCCTGTTTATTCTATTATTTATCGGCTACACCTATCACAACAAAATCTTCTCCATCCATTTTGTCGATGAAGAAGATAATTTTATCCTCGGTAAATACTTGCTTGAAGACCAAAAACTCTATTCCGATTTATTCTCCCACCACCAGCCAATGGGTTACATAATAAGTGCCGGATATCAGTCGATAACTCAACCCGAAAATATCTATATGCTGATCAAAAGGCACCGCGAATTCATGATCGCCTGGTCGTTTTTGTGGTGCGCCTTACTTCTTTGGAAATTCCGAAACAAGATAATCTTGCCGCTGATCACTTTTGAAATTACCAAGTTCTATCTTCTTGGCAATCTTTTCCTCTCCGAATCTCTCGCCGTCTATCCGGTTTTATACCTCACACTTTTGCTCTTTGATAACGAAATAAAACCCAAAAAATACGAATATGTCTCCACAGGATTTTTAATGGGATTAAGCGGCCTTCTTCTTGCCCCAATCTGGCCTTTCCTGGTAGGCTATTTAATTCTCCTTTTCTGGTTAAAGAAAATTAAAATAAAGGAATGTTTTTACCTGATCGGAGGAGGACTCGTCCCGGTAATTCTCTCACTGCCCTTTATAGATATCTATTATTATTTCCATAACGTCTTCTACATAAATTTTAAATATTACATCCCCCAAAGCGGCGAAGAAAAACTCCCAATGTCATTAATAAAATCATTCTTATCTCCTGTAACTTCTTTAATAAATGACGGTAGAATCAACTCATCCGGATTCGCTCTAAAAATTATTGCTGTATTCTTTTTTGTCTCAATAGGTTTTCTAATCAAAGCCAAAAAATACCGACTCTTTATCGCCGCCCTCGTCCTGCTGACCTTATCCAACATCCGGTATTTCGCCCCCGGCCTCCAATATTACGCCGGCTTCCATATCCTCGTCTGGTACGCCCTCTTTATCACCATCGCCTTTTACTTCTATCAGGACTTAATTGAGAGCCTAAAAACCAAATACCTGAAAATGATTCTAATCGCGATACTCTTGTTCGGAATCTCAGCCATTATTTACTCATCAAAAGATCTGTTCAGCAAAAACGACATTGCTCACGACTACTATGTTAATTATTCCGAGCAATTTGCTTATGGAGAAGTGATTAAAGGCATGAAAAATGAGGGCGACACATTATTTGTAGTTCCCGACGAATGGCTTTTATACTACCAGGCAGATATTGAAAACAACAGTAAAATGGTTAATTTTTATGGTTGGATGAGTTTAGTTTGGGAATTAAACGGTTACGTCACCGAAAGTTTTAAAACCAACCCGCCAACATTTTTCTACTGCAATTGCAGTGAGGATTATGTTTATAGTTACTCACCGGACTATCATCAAATGGTCAGAGATGGATCCAAAACTAGTCTATGGATTAGGAGCGATAAATTTAAGAATCTTACTGAATCCCAAAAAAATAAAATCCGCTTCTTCCATTTCAGCACGGAATAATTGAGGATTAAACTGATAGAATGGATTTATGAGAAATATCTGGATAGACGGTTACGAAGCAAATGTCCCTCAAAGGTTAGGCAGCGGCCAGGTAGCCTTTGAATTACTAAAAAACATTTATGAACTTGATTCAGAAAATAACTACACGATTCTTTTACAGTCTAAACCATTCCCTGATCTTCCTAAACCCCGAAAAAACTGGAACTACAAAATCCTAAGACCGGCGAAACTTTGGACCCGTCTTGTTATTCCGGCTTACTATCATCTTTCAAAAAAAAAGCCCGATGTGATTTTATCTCCAACACATTACATCCCTAGATTTATTAAAGCCAAAATGATTCCAATAATTTTTGACTTGTCCTTCTTAAGATTCCCGAAAATGTTCGAAAAAAAAGATCTCTATAAACTAACCAACTGGACAAAATTCTCCGCCGAAAACGCCGCCGCCATAATTACAATCTCCAATTCCTCAAAAAAAGACATTGAAAAATTCTACCAAATTCCTGAAAACAAAATCAAAGTCGCTTACCCCGGATACAATGAAAACCTGTTCAGACAAATAAAAGATCCGGAAAAAATTAACCAAATTAAAGAAAAGTACGGAATAAAAGGAGACTATATTATATATATAGGAACAATCCAACCCAGGAAAAATATTCTCAGATTAATCAACTCCATAAAGAAGATCGACAACATCAAACTCGTAATCGCTGGAAAAATCCGCGGCCAAGGAAGAAAAGGCTGGATGAATGAAGAAATTATTGAACATCCCAAAAAACTAGGCATCGAAGACAAAGTCATATTCACCGACTTCGTTCCAACCCTCGAGCTCCCGTATCTACTCACCGGTTCAAAAGCTTTCGTCCTACCATCTTTATGGGAAGGTTTCGGCATCCCCGTCGTCGAAGCCATGGCCTGCGGCGTCCCAGTCATAACCTCTAATACTTCCTCCCTCCCGGAAGTCACCGGCGATGCCGGTCTCCTCGTAAATCCCGATTCCGAAACCCAACTGGAACAAGCCATCCGTCTCCTAGTCACCGATCAAAAACTCCACCTCAAACTCTCCAAAGAAGCCCTGGAACAATCGAAAAAATTCTCCTGGCAAAAAATGGCGAAAGAAGTTATAACCGCTCTGGAATCTGTTTAGCCAACGGCAAACATAAGAATAATTCAGACCGCTGGTTTTGAACAGCAATTCAACAATGTAGCAATGGAACAATTCTTCCCTGTATAATGATCTCATGTTTTATTTAGAGCACCTTTATTTTGACTCTACAGGACTGGGATTTAAGGATAAAATGGGCCGGAAATTGTCACTAACTTCTGGGGTATCAAAAATCACAAATCGCCTTCTAAGCTATCTAGCCGACCTCGACTTATTTATTCTTCGTCTGATCGGCTGGTTCCCATTTCATACAATTAGGATACTTTTTTATAAATTAGATGGAGTAAAAATTGGCAAAAAAGCCCACCTTCATATGGGCATCCAATTCTTCGACCCATCTAATATTGAAATAGGGGAGGGAACAATAATTGGCCAAAACGCCTTTTTAGACGGTAGAGACAAACTAAAAATCGGCAAACACGTTGACATAGCCTCTGATGTCCTGATATACAACTCCGAACATGATATAAATTCCGAAGATTTCAGACCAGTCCATGCTCCCGTCGAGATAGGTGATTATGTTTTTATCGGCCCAAGAGCAATAATTCTCCCTGGTGTTAAAATTGGGAGAGGTTCAATAATCGCAGCCGGAGCTGTAGTCACTAAAGATATCAGAGATTTTGAAATCGCCGGTGGAGTGCCTGCGAAACCAATTGGAAAAAGAACTAACACCGAACCAAAATACGTACTGGGCAGGTCCCGATTGTTTCAGTAATTTTCTGATTTAAGATTTTAGATTTTTAGTCATTGATTAGAAATTAGAAATTAGAAATTAGAAAATACCTGGAAATGATAAAAAAAGTAGCGCTTAGCATAATATTCTTTGTTGGTTTAACCTATATTTTGTGGCCCGGTCCTTCCTCAACGAACGATTTCCCCTCGTTACCAGATTCCTTAAAATCTGACGAACCAGGGGATACCTGGGAAAATCCTGACAACGCCGCCTACTTCTCAAACTTTCGGAGAGAGTTTGTTGTGAACTACTACAAAGATAAATTTAGTCATTTAAATATTCTCGGAATAAAAATACCCCCCCTGACTACAAATCATCCACCTGAAGAAGCGTTTACTCATATCAGAGATCAACAGCAAAGTACTTATCTTGAGCAATTCGCTTATCCCTTAAGAGAGGCAATATTTGTAAATGGCTTTGAACCTTTTGACGAAGAAGGCAAACCCTGGCGTGAAGGCGCAACCAGAATTTATACCAAGGATAATTACTATGAAACTAAAACCACAATCCGCTACTATGGTTCTTCTGTTCCCTCAAGGCTCGCAGTCTATCTTCTGATTTGGCTAAGCGCATTTTTACTCTTCAAACTCACTAAAAAGGCAATATTAGAAAAATGATTGCAGTAAGTCTAGTCTCCTATAACACTTCCGCATTATTAAAAAAACTAATTGAAAAATTGTATGCTCAAATAAATATTAAACCAGAAATTTGGGTTCTAGACAATAATTCCTCTGATGATTCGGTTGAAATGATTAAAAAAAATTTCCCCAAAGTAAATCTTACGCAGTCTAAAGAAAATACCGGATTCGCAAAAGGCCAAAATGTTCTCCTGAAAAAAATTAATTCTCCCTTAATTCTGGTACTCAATCCTGATACAGAAATCGAAACAGACACTCTTTCAAAGATGATTGAATTCATGGAAGAAA
Source organism: uncultured Gammaproteobacteria bacterium (assembly GCA_964399555.1). Classification (GTDB taxonomy): domain Bacteria; phylum Patescibacteriota; class Microgenomatia; order Daviesbacterales; family UBA10151; genus JACPKO01. Next base: position 21,773 of record CAYNRM010000007.1, read on the forward strand.
ATCCTGAAGTTGGTATTGGAAGTTGTAGAATACTCGACTCCAAAGGGAGACTCACCTCAAACGGGGGTGATC
>CAYNRM010000007.1:21854-22614 GCA_964399555.1 uncultured Gammaproteobacteria bacterium
ACAGCCCTTTTATCATGGCTATTTAATTTTGATAAACCCGGCACTCCCAGTTTTCACCGTGCAGACAGACATTTTTATGAATCCAAAAATGTCGGTTGGATAGGGGGGACATTCATGCTAATTCGTAAAGAAGTTCTAGAAAAAGCAGGCTATTTTAATGAAGATTATTTTATGTATTTTGAAGACGTCGAACTTTGCTATAAAGCAGGTAAAAAAAACTACCAACTCAGATTTCATCCGGATCTTGAAATAACTCATCTAAGTGGCGCCAGCTCCAAAAATCCTCGTTTCAATCAATGGAAAGGGGAAATGCAGGGCTTAATAAAATTCAGTTACAAAAATTTCGGCGACCTTTATGGATTTTATGTTAGCGTCATGGTTCGTATTGCAATTATCCTAAGAATCATAAGCTTTGCTGTTTTAGGTAAATTAGACTATTCTGGTATTTATACTAAAGTCTTATTTAGTATTTAAACGAACTGTGCGGGACAGTTAAATAAGTTCATGAAAAATTACTTAACCAAGTTTAATAATTGGATATTTCTGGGTGTTATTGTCCTCTCTATCTTTATCCCTTTATATCCAAAATTTCCGCTAGCTGAGGTGGCCGGTACCTATGTTGCCATCCGGCTTGAGGATTTTCTGATACTTGCCTTAGTTTTTTTCTGGGGAATAATTAATCTCAAAAGAGCCAAAAGAATTCTCTCGATGACGATAACTAAGTCCTTTTTGCTTTTCTGGTTCATCGGCCTGGTCTCTG
>CAYNRM010000008.1:0-1449 GCA_964399555.1 uncultured Gammaproteobacteria bacterium
CTAGAAAGATGTAGTTAATTTGTAGATGGGAAGAATAATAGACAGCACTAAAAACGCCACCCCAACACCTAAAAGAACCAGAATTAAAGGTTCAATAATTACGGTTAAATTCTTAACTAAGTGATCAGCCTCAGATTCAAAATAATCAGCCAGTTTAAATGACACCTTATCCATTTTTCCGGTCTCCTCACCAACCCGATACATTTGAGAAATAATGTTAGGGAAAACACCAACCATCTGTAATTGAGCAGACATAGTTAAACCCCTCTCCACTCCCATGCGAGTCTCAAGAAGTGCTTTTCTATAAACTGTATTTCCAATAACATCAGCAACAATTGTAATAGAATCCAGTATTGGAACTCCGGCAGTGGTTAAAAGTCCAAATGTCCTTGTGAAATTAGTCAGTGCTGTCCCTCGGATAACCCTACCTACTAACGGGACTTTCAATAAGAAAGTGTCAAAATTAAATCTACCTTCTGGAGTTGCTACCCATTTTCGAAAACTGATAACTCCTAACACCAAAACCGTTAAAACTAGCCACCAATAGTTAATAAAGAAATCACTGGTACCTATAAGTATTTTAGTCGGTAATGGAAGATCAACATCTGATTGAGTGTAGAGTGAAGTAAGCTTTGGAATAACGAAAAACATCATGATACCCATAACCACAACCATCATCGATAAGATCATAATCGGATAAATCATTGCGCCCCGAACTCGGCTTCTAAACTCCCTGTCCCGCTCCAAATTGTTAGCCATCTCCGTTAAAATAACATCCAGATTTCCAGCCTCTTCACCAGCTTTAACTAAACTACAATACAAAGCCGGGAAAACATTAGGATGTTTGCGTAAACCAGATGCCAGGTCCAGCCCGCTTTTTAGATCCCGAGAAACAGTTTCTAAAATTTTCTTAAAATTTGGGTTTGTTTGTTGGCTAACTAAAATATCGAGAGCCTCGGATAAGACCAATCCCGCATCAATCATAGTTGATAACTGTCTTGTAGCTATAACTAATTCCTCGAATGAAACCCGGTTAAAGAATCTTTCAAACATCGGAGATGACGTTCTCTTTTCAACTATCGAGGTTACAACCAACCCTTTTTTACTTAAAATACGCGCAGCACGACTTGGATCTACAGTATCAATACTTCCTCTGTGATCTACACCCTGGAAATCTCGAGCTTTATAGATAAAAATGGGCATATTAAGTAATTAAAAGCCTTAAGGAATATGTCATAAATTCAATAATTTATTTAGAATCTGAGGTCTGATACTATAATTTTGAGCAGTTTCGAGTGATATCACTCCTTCTCTTAATAAATATGCCAAACTCGACTCCAAAATAACCATCCCGGCTTCAGCAGAGGTTTGAAGTAAATTATCGATCAAATGTGTTTTGCCTTCCCGTATAATTGCCCTTGTGGCAGTATTTGCAGTCAAAATCTCATA
>CAYNRM010000008.1:1549-21480 GCA_964399555.1 uncultured Gammaproteobacteria bacterium
TTTTGCCTTCCCGTATAATTGCCCTTGTGGCAGTATTTGCAGTCAAAATCTCATAAGCCAAAGCCCGACCTGGATTAATCGTCGGTATCAGCCTCTGGCAAATAATCGCCTCTAAAACTCCCGCCAACTGTGACCTGACTTGATCTTGTTGAATTGACGGAAAAACATCGACAATTCTGTCTATGGTTTGTGCGGCAGAATTAGTGTGTAAGGTTGCGAAAACCAGATGGCCTGTTTCAGCGATAGTCAAAGCTGCAGCGATCGTTTCAAAATCTCTCATTTCACCAATTAAAACTACATCAGGATCTTCCCTCAAAGCCGCTCTCAAGGCTCTTGACCAGGACACAGTATCGGAATTTAACTCTCGTTGTGAAATCAGCGATTTGGCTTTTGTATAAATAAATTCAATCGGATCCTCGATAGTAATAATATGGCTATTCTGTTCATGATTAATCTTATCAATGAATGCAGCTAAAGTTGTCGTTTTCCCCTGACCAGTGGGACCGGTCACCAACACCAATCCCTGCTTGAGGTTAATAATTTTCTCTAAATTCGAGGGCAACCCTGTCTCTTCGAATTTACGTAATTTTCTTGGGATCAGCCTGAAAGCGGCAGCCATAGTCCCCATTTGTCTATATACATTCACCCTAAAGCGAGCCAGGTCTTTGAATTCCAGACCAAAATCAACATCCAAAAACTTATGCAACTGCTCTACATGTGCCTGGGAGAGTATCGGCATCACCAAACTCTCAATATCTTTATCAGATACTTCTGGCAAACCAACAATTGGCATCAGCTCGCCATTAACTCTCAAATTTGGTGGAAAACCGGCCAACAAATGTAAATCTGAAGCCTGCCTTTGAATTGTCAATTCTAGTAACTGAGATATATTAGTGAGCATAATTAATCTTGTGCCACCCTTAATACCTCCTCTAAGGTTGTTATTCCTTCCAAAACTTTTAAATAACCATCCTGTTTCATACTCATCATTCCGTCTGCTATAGCTTGTTTTTCAATTTCTGAAGCGGAAGCCCTTTCTAGCGTCAAATGAATAATCTTATCAGTAACTACCATAACTTCATAAATGCCCACCCTTCCTAAGAATCCCAAGCCTCCGCACTCATTACAACCCTTTCCTTTAAAAAGCTGATAAGTTGTTTTTGGAGCTAAGTTTCCTAAAACAGTACGGATGCTCTGAATAATCTCCTCCGGGGGAGTATATCCGTAACGACAATGTTCGCAAAGTTTTCTTAAGATTCTTTGTCCTTGAATAGCATTAACTGCAGATGCGAGCAGAAACGGTTCCATACCCATATCCAAAAGACGGGGAAGTGCGCCGGACGCAGAATTAGTATGTAGAGTAGAGAAGACCTGATGTCCGGTTAGCGCCGCTTGAATTGCCAATTCTGAAGTCTCTGCATCTCGAATCTCTCCTACCAATATAATATTTGGGTCTTGTCTCAAAAAAGATCTTAAAGCGGCGGCAAATGTCAGACCTATCGTCGCATTAATTTGAACCTGGTTAGCTCCTTCAATATGATACTCAACCGGATCCTCAATTGTTAAAATATTAACTTTTGAACTCGAAAGTTTCGACAAAATGGAGTACAAAGTTGTAGTTTTACCCGACCCGGTCGGGCCACACACCAGAATGATTCCATGAGTTCTAGTCAGTTGGACTTCCAATCCTTTGAGCGCACTCGCTCTTAAGCCTAATTCTAAAAGAGTCGGTGGTTTTTGTGATTTGGGCAGAAGCCTCATAACAATTTTCTCACCAAAAATCGTCGGTAAACTTGAAACCCGCAAATCAATATCATTATTTGCATCAGAAAAAGTAAATCTACCATCCTGAGGGAGTCTTCTCTCATCAATCTTAAGTCCCGACATAATTTTAATCCTGGAGATAACCGCCTCATGAACTTTTTTAGGCAGAATGATTTTTTCATGCAAAATACCATCAATTCGGTATCTCACTCGGGTTTGCGTATCCTCAGGTTCTACATGGATATCAGAAGCCTTAGTTTTAACAGCATATTCAAGCAACTGCGTCACAATATTCGCAACTGGAGCCTCTTTTATCAGCTCAGTTCTATCAAGTTCCGCCGATGCGCTTATTTTCTCATCCGGCAGACCTAAAGCCACTTCCTTTAAAGCCGACACAACCTCAGTTGTCAGATTCTGAGAATACTTGTCGCTTATCGCTTTTAAAATATCCTCTTCCAACCCAAAGTATCTAACAATTCTTTTACTGGTCTTCTTTTCTATAAATTGTGCAACCTGTAGGTCTAAAGGATCTGCCATCGCAATGGACAAAACTTCGCCTTCTAATTTAAACGGAATCAGCTTATACCGCCTGGCAACCTGTTCTGGAATCAGATTCAATACCTCAGTGGACATTGCCTCATTTTGAATTTGTTGAAGCTCAATAAACGGAATGCTCAGCATTTTAGCCCGGGCTTGAACAATATCCCGAAGTGTAACAAAGCTACGCTCAGTAAGGATTTTTTCTGATGTCTGGCCAGTATTAATACTCTCCAGTTTAATAGCCGAGACTTGTTGCGGGGTTAACTTACCATCCTGTTCTAAAACATCAATTAACGAAAGCTGAGATTCATCCATACAATATGAATCTGCAACGGGGGCAGATCTTAATCCATTATCACAAGTCCCATTGATTAGTGTCAAGGATTCTGCTAAAAATTCCCAAATGCAACCAAAAATAATTGTTAGCCAAAACCGGGTAGAGCGGGATAAAGAAATTTGGAAAATACTGTCTGCTTCTCAAATTCTCCCCAACAACCCCGACCTCTTTATTCTGGAAGACGAAAAAATCGGCATCTCCCAAATAAAACAGGCAATAAAACACCTCTCCACCAAACCCTTCGGCCAAACCGCCAAATCAGTAATAATATTGGAAGGCAGCAACATCAGCCCCGACGCCCAAAACGCCCTTCTCAAAACCCTCGAAGAACCCTCCGGAAACTCAATAATCATAATCGGCGTCGGGAGCGAAACCAAACTACTCCCTACAGTTCTATCAAGGTGCCTGGTGATTAACCTTAACAATGCATTAAACAAATCATTAGATTTTGATTTAGACCAAATTCTAAATTCTTCAATCGAAGAAAGGTTTGAAATTATTGAGAAAGCCACAAATAAAGAACTTCTCCTGACAGGATTAACGGCGGCTTTCAGAGAAAAAGTTATAACAGGGGAGTCTAAAGCTGAATTTCTCGATGATCTGCTTCAAGCTCAAACCTGGAAAGCCAGCAACGTCAACATCCGCACGATTTTAGAGTATCTGATGTTAAAATTACCAAAATAGTCAATAGTTTAGCCTGTTGTAGCAGCCTAATCTCTCTAACTCAACTTGCAAAACAAAGATTGAGCTGTTAAACTCATAAACCTATGGCAGAGAAATCCACATACGATGCTAGTCAAATCCAAGTTCTAGAAGGCTTAGAACCAGTTAGAAAACGCCCCGGAATGTATATCGGCTCAACTGACACCCGAGGCCTCCATCATTTAATTAAAGAAGTGGTAGATAACTCTATCGATGAAGCTTTAGCCGGTCACGCTAAACACATTTGGGTGACATTGCACAAAGACAACTATGTAACAGTGGCCGATGATGGTAGGGGAATTCCGGTAGATGTTCATCCTAAAACCGGCAAATCCGCCCTCGAGGTTATCATGACAACCTTGCACGCCGGAGGAAAATTCGGCTCAGATGGCTACAAGGTTTCTTCCGGACTCCACGGAGTCGGTGTCTCAGCAGTAAACGCTTTATCAGATTTCGTCAGAGTAGAAGTCAAAAGAGGCGGCAAAGTTTATTTCCAGGAATACGCCCGCGGCGTACCGAAGGTCGATGTTAAAGAAATCAAAGAAGCAGATAAAAAATTACCATTTGAAACTACTTTCGACTGGAAAGTTAAAACCGGAACTAAAGTCAGTTTCCTCGCTGATGCCACAATTTTCTCAACTATCATCCCTGAATTTGAAAAAGTAAGAAAACAATTAAGACAAGTCGCTTACCTGGTTGCCGGAATCGCTTTCCACTTATACGACGATAGGTCCGGAGATGAGCAACATTTCTACTTCCAATCAGGAATTGCCGCCTTAATCAAACAGCTTAATCGTAATAAATCAATTGTCCACCCAACCCCAATCATCATAAATAAAGAAGTTAATGAAATAGCAGTTGAGATCGCCCTGCAATATAACGACGGCTACAATGAAACTGTCGAAAGCTTTGCCAACGTCGTACCTACAACCGAAGGCGGAACCCATGTCACAGGCTTCCGTACCGCCCTAACCCGAGTCATCAACGATTACGCCAGAAAAATTGAGGCTCTAAAAGAAAAAGACGAAAACTTCACCGGAGATGACATCAAAGAAGGACTTTCAGCGGTCATCTCAATTAAAATGGACTCAGACCGTATCCAGTTCGAATCCCAAACTAAAGAAAAACTTGGCAGTGCCGAAGTTCAGGGAGTTGTTAACCAGGTTACCAAAGAAGGACTGGAAACTTTCCTCGAAGAAAATCCTCAGGAAGGCAGAAGAATAATCGAAAAAATATTCCTCGCCGCCAAAGCCCGCGCCGCCGCCAGAGCCGCTAAAGACGCTGTAATAAGAAAAGGCGCCCTAGAAGGCATGACTTTGCCCGGAAAATTAGCCGACTGCCAAGAAAAAGATCCTGCCAAATCTGAAATCTACATCGTCGAAGGGGATAGTGCCGGAGGATCAGCCAAACAGGGAAGAGACCGCAAATCCCAAGCCATCCTGCCTTTAAAAGGTAAGATCCTAAACACAGAGCGAGCCCGCTTAGATAAAATTCTCGAATTCGAAGAAATCAAAGCCTTCGTTATCGCCTTAGGAACCGGGATAGGCGACATGGTCCAATACGACAAAGTCCGCTACCATCGAATCATCATAATGACCGACGCCGACGTCGACGGCTCCCACATCCGAACTCTCCTGCTAACTTTTATATTCAGGTACTTACCAGAATTAATTAACCGGGGTTACATCTATATCGCCCAACCCCCACTATTCAAAGTCCAAAAAGGCAAGGAAATACACTACGCCTACACTGACGCTCAACGCGATGCCATCCTTCTCAAAATCCGGGGTCCGGTTAAAGAAGTCCTCCCTGATGACGTGGTAACCCCCTCAGAAGGCGAAGCAGCCGCCGTAGAAATAGCCCCAGTGAAAAAAACCAGCAACATCATCATCCAGCGTTATAAGGGTCTCGGAGAAATGAACCCGGAACAACTCTGGGAAACCACCATGAATCCTGAAAATAGAATTCTCAAACAGGTAACTATAGATGATGTCGAAAAAGCCGACCAGGTCTTCACCATGCTAATGGGCGACGAAGTCCCCCCCAGAAAACGCTTCATCCAAACCCACGCCAAACAAGCAATTCTTGATATCTAATGGATAATCGCTCTGAGCAACAACCTAAACCACCTGTCAAAGAAATTCTTTTAGGAAGATGGTTTCATCCTTTTGAAAACTACCTTCGAATACCCCCTTCAATAAACAGAGAGAGCGAGGGGTACCGGACAAAAGAAGTTCCGTTTACCACAAACGGATTAGGTACATGGTTGGTTGGTATTGTGTGGGATAACAAAGGCTTGCTTGAGGAAGCAGAAATTGGTCCACGGGCCAGTCTTGGAAATGTAATTATAGCTGACCTAAGTAAGGAAATCGTTACTACTCGTAGGGAGATTACAAAACTGCAAAGCAAATTCGAAACTCCTTTAGTTGGAATAAACCTATTCCTACCAGAAAGAGAGTCTGATTACGACTCAGGAGAAATGAACAAAAATCCTCCTCCGTATACAGTTCAGCTGCGACTATCCTCAGGCACTATCTTGCATACAAATATTTCAAGTATAGTTAAGTGGGAACAAAATAAAACCACTTACGAGGAACTTTTTGTACCTGAGACTCCTTATATAATGGAAAAGCTCGAAATGATGATTGATAGAGATTAATTCATACAAATTAATTCGACTCCTACATTAATATTAATCTTAAGATTTAACTAATATTCATAAGTTCAACCTCAAAAATCAAAAGTCGATCCCGCAGAAACTTAATTAGCCTTCACAATTCTCTCAACTCTATCCAACCTCTTATTTTGCTCAATATCACTTTTAACAATCAAATCCATCTTCCTCTCCATTTCCTCAAATCTATTACTTAAACTTTGCTGCCCCTTCTTAAATTCAGCCTTTAAATCCCTATTCACACTTTCAATTCTTTCCTCTATTTCTTCAAGCCTAGGAACAACAACTTGCTCAAAGCCATCATTAAAGGTGAGGATCATCATTTTTCTAATCTCTTCCAAGTCTTTCTTAGTCATAGAAATTAATATAATTCAAAGCAGAGTATGCTGTCAATTTAGGAGAATTTAATCAATTCCAACCAACTCAACCTCAAAAATCAAAGTCGACCCAGCAGGAATACTCCCTACAGCTCTATCTCCATAAGCCAGCTTCGCTGGAATAGTCAGCTTTCTTTTGCCCCCAACCTTCATTCCCGGAACTCCCATATCCCAACCTTCAATAACCTCACCAACACCAATTCTAGTCTGAAAAGGCGATCCTCGCTCAACAGAAGAGTCAAAAACTGTCCCATCTTCTAAAGTACCATGATAGTGAATTGTTATCCGGTCACCAGTTGTAACTTCTGCACCTTCTCCAACTTCAGTGTCTTCGATTTTGAACTTCGCGTCGTCTGCCATAGAAAAGTATTCTAACTATTTAGCTTCGCATTAACAAGATCCAAAAATTCCTCAGTAATCTTTCGATAATTAAACTTCTCAACATGCTTCAATCCGCTTTTCACTATTTCCTCGTGTTTCACTTTCCCGGAAAGAACCTTAACTATCTTACTCGACAAATCCGCTACGTCACTGTGCTTAGCGTATAGACTATGACACCCACCAGCCTCAGGAACCCCGCCAACTCGTGTAGTCAACAAAACACATCCCGCAGCCTGATATTCAAGAGCACTAATACAAAGTGTCTCCACAAAATTCTTAATCGGCTTTGTCGGAATTATCCCAAGAGTAGACATCTGCATAATCGCTCTTTTCTCGTGATCCGAAACAGCTCCAGCGAAGTTAATATCATTTAGTCCCAAATCCTTCGCTAATAACTCGAGATTATTAATTTCAACACCATGCCCTCCAACTATTAAAAATGTCTCCGGAAAAGTCTTTTTAATTCCCTTATATGCACGCAACAAATCATCAATTCCCTTCTCAGGAAACAACCTGCCAAAATACGATAAAATTCTAAAACTAGGATTTATCTTATATCGCTTTTTCAAAGTTCTGATTAACTCCTCGTCCCTCACTGCAAAAAACTCATTCTCAAAAGGGGGGTACAAAACCTGAAGACGCTCCTCAAGCAGGAAAGCAGCAGACTTTGGCAATACTGAATAAGCATACTCAATAATTTTTTTCCGGGTATAAATGGAAACAGCGAAAATCAAATCCCCTGACAAAAACTCATTTAGTAAAAACTTACTCTGCCCATCCCCCAAATGAGTCCCCATCGAATTCAAAACATCAGATCCAACCGCCTTATGAGCAGTAATGACTTTTTTACCTAAAACATTTGACGCATAATACTTCGCCTGATTTGCCATGTATGCATGCGGATCCAGATAAAAAGTAGAGATAACATTTATGCCTTTTTGCTCAATTAAATTAATAGCCTTTCCAACAAAAGCCTTCATTAATTCTCCCTCTAAAACCTTGACGTTTTTTTGATTCGAAGCACCGACCTCATTAACATAAAGAAATTTTTTAGAATACTTAATCAAATCCGGAGAATCATTAAAATTGACCGCTCTATCGTAAACCTCAGGGTCATAAGTTACTTCGTAATGTTTGTAGCCTGTTAATTCAAAAAGCCCACGGCCCTGGTTCATTGCCTCAAAGGAATGACCGGACATATATGGGGGAAACTTACTGATGGTGCAAACCAATGGTTTTTGCGGCATCTAGTGAAGGGAAAACTTTTGTAAATATAACCGTATTAAGTAAGTTGCGCAATAGACATAAATCGGCCCTCAGGATAAAGCTTAGAATTTTTAAACTGGCTTGATAGAAAATGAGAATACATTTCACTTTTTCTGGATAAACATAAGACACAAACAGCAGTAACATCTATATTCTCTTGCTTCACTCCCATCTTCAAAAGTTGTGCTACATTAAACCCTATAATATCAACCAAAATTCTGCCCTTCTCAGCCCTGACACGATACTGTTTACCGGTTGAATTGTTTTTCTCAACAAATAATTTACCACCCCTTAACACAGTTGAAATCCATGGCAACCATTGATAGGGAATATCAGTTTCCAGGTATTCCAGTTTGTAACAATTTCTCTGGATTGCCGGGCCTATTCCCACTAACAAATCCTCAACCTTAACCCCGTATGAAACTAATTTTCTAATTGTTGTTTTAGCAATTTTTGCATCAGTTCCAATCCTGCCTGCATGTACTAATGCCAAAACATCAGCTTTCTTTGTTGTCATAATCAAAGGCACACAGTCTGCAGAATTTAACCCTAATGCGACTCCTTTATCAAAAGTTATCAAAGCATCAACCGGCCCCACACTAGTACCCGGCAAATATGCGCCTCGTCCTTTATGAGAAGAATCAACCACTTCAATTCCTTTACCATGATTAGGTCGCATAAAAACAGTGTTTTTTATATTAATACCAGCCGCTTTTATGAATTCTTTTCTGTTACCGACAACTTCTTCAATCTCTCCAAACTTAAATGCCATATTTCCAAATCTCTTTGTTGAAAATCCATACTTGAGTTTCTTAACTTTATCAAATAATCTAATGCCTTTAATAAATCCTCTGTGGGAATACAAACTCAGGTCAAGTTTTGAAATTGGAGTACGAGGCACAACAATAGGATCCAAAGGCTCCATTAATTTCCCACACGCGCAGACTGTCTGCTCAAGTGATAAGACTCCGTTAGTATTTAAATTTTGGTTGTTTATTATTGTGTCGTCAAATTTCATATTTATCTATCTCATCAAAAAGACCCATAATATTACCATTTTAGTACAAAAAAAGCACCTTTTGGTGCAGATGTGATTGGCGTATTTCATTTGGATGAAATATAGCGACATAGGGATGTCTTTGTCAAGAAGTTTTCAGATTGAAAGAATAAGCTAATCGAGGATAATCAAAGCTAAAATTATAGAATAATGATGAGTTTGGACTTGAAAGTTAGCCTTATATCACTCAAAATACTTCTATGAATCTCAAAAACCTTGCTGTCATTGTTCTAGCCGCGGGTAAAGGAACTCGGTTTGGAGAGAGCTACACTAAACTTTTACATCCGATCTTTGGTAAGCCATTAATTTATTATCCTCTTCAAAATTTAAAAAATCTCGACATTGAGAATATTTTTGTCGTAGTCTCAGATTCTAAAGTTGAAAGTGAAGTTGCTAAGTATTTAAACTGCAGTTTCGTTTACATGGATCAACCAACTGGGACCTCGGATGCAGTCAAAGTAGCGCTCCCGAAACTCCCCCCAAATATCGAAACTATACTTGTCTTAAATGGCGATGATGCCACACTTTACTCACAAGAAACATTATTCGAATTTATCAATTCTCATGAGTCAAATAATTCAAAAATAAGTATGATGACAATGATTACCAAAAGAGATATGCAGGTCGGAAGAATCATCAGGGACAAAAATAAAAACTTTTCAAAAATTTTAGAGTATAAAGAATATTTAGAGGAAGACGAAAAAAGTGACGAAATAAATTGTGGAGTCTACTTAATCGACTTAGAATTTGCTAAATCAAATATCCCAAAAGTTGAAAAAAGTCCAAGTGGTGAATACTACCTCACTGATCTTCTAAACTTAGCCCAAGAACAGGAAAGTCCGGTTAATCTGTATATATTAAAGGATCATTCTCAGTGGGTTGGGATCAATGATAAAAAAGATTTAAAGTACGCCGAAAGTATTATCAAAAAAAGAAATTTGAACAATGGAAAGTTGGGGACCGGAAAAGCCGTTCATTTTCTGGGAATTGCAGGTTCCGGCTCCTCAGCTTGTGCAAAACTCGCTGAAGCTGCTGGGTTTAAAGTCTCAGGTTGCGATAAAGATCTTTCGGGCGAGTTTACTAAAGTTCTTGAAGCTCTAGAAACCTTTGAAGGTCATAGTCCTACGCATTTAGAAAAAATTGACATACTCGCAGTAACCCCAGCCGTACTTTCTCTTGACCCAAACAATCCGGAAATACTAGAAGCAAAGAAAAAAAATATACCAATACTAACCTGGCAGGAATTCTGCGGAAAGTTCCTAACTAAAAACAAATTTGTCATAGCAATCTGCGGTACTCATGGCAAATCAACAACCACCGCAATGATAGCAAAAATATTAGAGGATGCTAAACTTGACCCAACAGTTCTACTCGGCGCCACAACATCTTTTTGGAATACCAATTTTCGGGTTGGCAAAGGTAAATATTTTGTCATCGAAGCAGATGAGTTCAATAATAATTTTTTATCCTTAACCCCTAATATTTCAGTACTTACAAACATGGAGTTTGATCATCCAGAATTTTTTTCGGATTATGAAATGTACCAATCAAGTTTTAAAAAGTTCTTAACAAAAACTAAACATTTAATCATTGCAAATCTTTCAGATAAAAATTCAGAAAGCATTTTAGCGGATGGGGATGGTGTGAAGAAATCTATCCCTCCTGTTGTAGATTTTTCTAAAAATCTTATCGATTTCCCTTTGAAGGTAACGGGACATCATAATATCCTCAACGCCTCTGCAGCGTTTAATTTGTCTCTAAATTTGGAAATTTCACCAGAAAAAATTAAATCAAGTCTGCAAAGTTATCAAGGTATTGGTAGAAGAATGGAGTTGATTGGTGAAATAAATGGTGCAAGTATTTTCTCAGATTTTGCTCATCACCCAACAGCAATTAAAGTCGCGACAGACCAAATAAAAAAACAGTACCCACTAAAAAATATTTGGATTATTTATCAACCCCATATGTTTAGCAGAACTAAAGCTTTGTTTAAAAAGTTCGTTGAAGTTTTTAAGAATTTGGGGGTTGGTTACGTCGCTATGCTTGATATATACGCTTCAAGAGAAAAAGATGAAGGACTAATTAAGACTGAGGATTTAGTCAACGAAATAAATTTAGAAACCGTGAGTTACGCGAAGGGAGTTAAAGAAACATTAGGACAGATTAGACCACTATTATCAGAAAAAGATGTTGTACTTTTTATGGGAGCCGGAGACATAGATAATGAAATAAGAAAGGAATTAAATGCAATATAAGAATAAAAAAGTACTAATATTGGGTTTAGGTCAAAATGAAGGGGGAGTGGGTAGCGCTAAATACTTTTCTGAAGAGGAAGCAGAGGTACTGGTTACCGACATCAAAACCGAAATAGAACTATCTTCTTCTCTGGAAAAATTAAAGGCATATCCACAAATAAAGTATCACTTAGGAGGTCATAAATTTGAAGATATAGATTGGGCAGATATTATTATAAAAAATCAGGCCATAAAACCTTCTAACCCTTATTTAAAACACGCGCTGGAATCTGGTAAAAAAATTGAAACAGACATTGGTATATTTTTAGACTTGGTAAATCATAAAAATATAATTGGAATTACCGGAACAAAAGGCAAATCAACAACATCTTCATTAATATATAATGCTCTAAAAGCATCAGGAAAAGAAGTCATTCTCTCAGGCAATATCGGGAAAAGTGTCTTAGACCTATTAAGTCACATCGGAGAGCAAACCTTAATTGTTTTTGAGATTTCCTCTTTCCAACTCGAATCTTTCGAAGCAAAAAAAGTCTCTCCTAAACTGGCAGTTATCACCAATATTTATCCGGATCATTTAAATTATTACGCAACTATGGATGCCTACATTGCCTCAAAAAAACTGATCGCTGCAAATCAAACTAATGAAGACTATCTATTAATAAATAAAGAAGATCCATTAACAAACAACGATAAATTTCTAAGTGGCTTAAAGTCTCAAGTCATCTTTTACCAGTCCTCAGATCTGCCTAAAGATTTTAAACCCCTCCTACCAGGTAATTTCAATTTGTCTAATTTAGCTGCAGCATACAAAGTGTCAAGTGTGTTAAAACTTGATGAACAGGCGTCGCTTAAAGCCCTTGCCAGCTTTTCAGGAGTTGAATTCAGAATGCAGTTAGTTAAAGAGTGGAATAATGTAAAAATTTATAACAACACCACCGCAACAGCTCCTGAACCCGCTATAGAATCTTTAAAGACTTTTCCAAATTGTATCCTTATATGCGGCGGAATGAACAAAGGCCTTAAATACAAATCATTCGCCGAAGCTATCGAAATTTATGCCAAGGATGTTTATTTTCTGGCCGGTGATGCCACAGACGAAATTATAAAGGAGCTGCATGACCACCCGTCATCAATAACTAAACACCACGATCCTTACAAAAATTTCTATGATATTTTAGAAGTTGTTAAGAAGAACTTAAAACCAGGTGATATAATTCTTCTCTCCCCAGGCGCTGCTTCTTTCAATTTATTTCAAAATGAATTTGACAGAGGAAGAAAATTTAACGAAGCAGTTGAACAGATTTTTTCATTTGAAGAAATAAAGCACAAACCAAATCAATAAATAAATGTACATAACAATAAACGATCAAAGTGTCTATTATCAAAAAATAGGTGAAGGTAAAGATATAATAATGCTACACGGTTGGAAACAGGACGTTTCTACTTTTCATAATGTAGCTGAAAAGTTAAAAAACCATTTTACCTTGTGGCTAATCGATTTACCCGGATTCGGGAGAAGCGAAATTCCCAAAAAAGCCTTTAACATTTCAAATTATTCAGATCTAGTTATAGGTTTTATAAAGGAGAATAAAATCGATAAGCCTCACCTATTAGGTCATTCAGTTGGCGGTAATATATCTATCAAACTGGCTTCGGAGAATGGAGACCTTATTGACAAGTTAGTTTTGGAAAGCAGCTCTGGAATCAGACCAAACAGAGGAATCTGGCGCCTCGCAATATACCCACTCGCCAAAGCTTTCCACTATTTAGTTCCTAATATCTTCAGGATAAAAGACAAAATTCGCCATCTTGTCTATTGGAAACTTGAAGCTGATTACATCAACGCTGGCAGTCTTAAGAATACATTAACTAACATTCTAAATGAGGATTTAATTTCGCAGTTACCTAAAATAAAAAACGAAACCTTACTAATTTGGGGATCAAATGACCAACAGGTTAAGGTAAAGTATTCAAAAATTATGTTTAAGAAAATCCCAAATTCAAAACTCGAAATTCTCGAAAATACTTCGCATTTCCCACACACAGAGAATCAAAAGATGTTTTTGTACTATGTTTTAGATTTTTTAAATTAGTATTATGTATTTGAATTTGATCAAAAATTTTGAGTTGAAAATTAAAAATTAAACTTATGTTAAGCAAACTTTTTCCCCTACTTGATCACCTATATATATTCCAATTATTGGAATATGAAAGAGGCAATTTTATAAGTTGGTTTCTCAAGAACCCCTTAAGAAGAGGCATCCAGAAAAAACATTCATTAGATTTCACTTTAAAAATTCAACTACTCGCCATAGTAAGTTCTTTCTTAATGCTTTCCTTAGCAACAGTTCTTGCTCTCATATTTTTTAGTGGCAATATCTGGGCCCTATTATTAATCTATATTTTGTTTGAAAGTATATCGCCCTTTTTTATTGCATTCTCATCATTAATTATTGCTCCTCTTGATATCTATTCAAAATATAAAATTACTCAAAAAGCCAAGAATAAACTAAGAAGCTTAGAGAATTTAAAAACCATTGCCATAGTCGGCTCCTACGCTAAAACCTCAACCAAAGACATGCTTTATACTCTTTTATGGAAAGATTTTTATGTTGTCAAAACTCCTAAAAGTTTCAACACACCTGTCGCAATAGCCCAAACTATTTTGTCCTACCTTAAACAAACAACTCAAATCTTTATAGTTGAAATGGATGCATATCACCCGGGAGATATTAAAAACCTCTGTAAAATTGCCAGACCCGACATGGCTATCATCACAGCAATAGCTCCCCAGCACTTAGAAAGATTCGGTAACATCCAAAAATTAGCAGATACTCAATTTGAAGTTTCAAAATCATTGCGGGATGATGGTCTGTTATTTTTAAATTCTCAGGACGAATTAACAATCCAAACAGAGGAAAAATTCACGGCCAATAAAATATTTTTCAGCGGAGAACTTGATAAATTCCGGGTCGAGGAAATTAAACAAACAGCTAAAGGTACAAGTTTCAAATTAATACTGGATAATGAGTCAGTGGACGTTGAATTACCCCTGCCAGGAGAACACAACGCTTATAACTTTTTAGCAGCCAGCACAATTGCTTACAAACTCGGCCTTTCTGCTAAAACAATATCTCAACGCGCCCAACTCATTTTACCAACCGAGCACCGTCTGGAAATAAAAAAACAAGGCAAACTAACCGTGATCGACAACAGCTACAACACTAACCCTAAAGTAGTCATTTCTTCATTAAAATTATTAAAAGAAACTGCCGGAGATAACCAAAAAATCCTAATCACCCCAGGGTTAATTGAGCAGGGAAGTAACACCGAAATCGAGAACTTAAAGTTTATCAAGCACGCCGCAACAGTCGCCGATGAAATAATAATTGTTGGTGAAAGTTACAAAGGATACTTATCGTCAGGTCTTAAAGAGTCAGCTTTCCCTAAAGAAAGTATCCATTACGCCAAAAGCACAAAAACCGCACTGGAAATTGCAAATAGAATCAACAAAGAAAATGCAGTAGTATTAATAGAGAACGATCTTCCAGATCAATATTCATAAATTATGTCATCACAACGAGAACGCAACGTCGGCCAAGTCATCATATCCGAACAGCACCCTACTCTTCGGAATCTCTATTTAGATCTGGTCAATTCCAATAATGATGGCGCTATTCCCACCTCCACCCCAACAGACCTTAAAAGCCTCGTCGCCGCCCTAGGAAGACCTACCCGACTCTTGATTGGTGATCTTGGCGGACCTTCATCACCTATCCTAAAAATGATGAAAGAAGGTACTGTACCGCAGGTTAGGTCAATAAATATAAGTTATGCCGAGGAAGACGCTGAAGCTATCAAAACAGAATATACTAATGTAATCGCTACCTTCTCTAAGCCAATCCCAGATATAGGTATATTAGATGATTTGATTCAAAAGGAATTACATGGCCGGTGAATCTGAATATGGTGCTGCTGCACCAATAAACCACTTAAAAAGTCCTGAAATTCAATCATCCGGTCTTAATATCATAAGGCTAAATGTTGACCCTAAGCTAGAAAGTAATCCGGATTTAATGTGGAAAGTCATCAATATTCAGGCGGCAGTTGGCGCAGTAAATGCTTTTGAATCTTATTTCGGCATATACGACAAAGATTCCAGGGAGAGAACATCATCATCTAAATTGCAGACTCTTCAAAATGAGAACTCAAAACTTGGCAATTTTAATAATCTATTTACTGCCATAAACTTAACAAAATTTGCCGGTCGGAATGAAGATCTTGGAGTCCTCCTAGCAATGCAACATCTTAATGCTGTTCCAGGGAATGTATTTGGTAGGGAAACAACGGAGGACCCAACTATAGCAGGTCAGACAAAATATCCACCTGGTACTACTTTTACTGATATTAATGCTGATTCAGCAGAAATAATAGAATCCCTAGCCGAGAATGCAGGTACTTTAATTCATGATTTCGGCAATGCTTTTGGGGGGTACAGAGGGCGTGT
Organism: uncultured Gammaproteobacteria bacterium; assembly: GCA_964399555.1. GTDB lineage: Bacteria > Patescibacteriota > Microgenomatia > Daviesbacterales > UBA10151 > JACPKO01. The sequence goes on from CAYNRM010000008.1 coordinate 17,410, forward strand.
CCAGATTGTCCAGAGGAAGGTTGCTAAAAATGTGCAGAAACGATTAGGTCATCCTTCAGGAGAAATTAGTGACGACGATGTAAATAATGAGGACCTCCTATTAATTGATTCAGAGTATAAAAAAATAATGGGATTCATGAAATCAGAAGCGCCTGAATTACTAGGAGATCTATACCCAAAAGAAAACTTAAGCGGTTTGACATTTAAAGAAGCTATCGATGCTTCATTGAAAAGGAATCTAACTACCGGTCATGTAGAAGACATAGTCCTGATACTTGATGCCACAAGCAAATCTTGGCTCCAGCAGCTTGCTGATAAAGCACGAGCTCACATTATTGATATCGATTTAAATAACTTCAAGGAAATCAGAATGGACGAGGGAGATAAATTAATTACCGGAGAAATAGAGACCCTATTAGCCGCACATGATGAAGCAGTTCAAAAAGGGCTACCCGAATTAGCTGTTCCTATTTCTCCGCTTATATTAGACCAAATGAAAGTTATATATTCTGCTGCGAAATTGCGCAGGTTAGTTGGAAACTCCAGACAAAATTCTGAAAAATCATTCGAAGCAAAAATGCTTAAGAAGGAAGCTGAACAAGATTCTTCTTCTGACAATGGAGGATCACTCGATGAAGACAACACAATGTCCCCTATAATCAGAATCACAGAAGGAGGCAACCGTATAATTTTTGGAATAGCTGACAATGGCCTTGGCTTACCTTTAGGTTTCAAAATAGAGAAAGGCAATACCACTTGGGCAAATTTAGGAGTTAATAGAGGCAGCGGGATAGGTCTAGCGAGCCAGGCAGCTGAGGCTGAACACCCCAACTACAACGGAAAAATAGACTTAAAAAATAACCTAGGTGGTGGGGCTATACTAACTCTAGATCTACCACTCAAACCCTTGAATGATCCCTCGTAAATAGTCCTCTTGAATCTTTCTCCTAACAGGTTAAAATAAGAACTAATGAAAATAACCCAAATTAAAGCTAGACAAATTCTCGACTCCAGGGGAAATCCCACAGTTGAAGCGGATGTCTACTTAGAAGATGGTAGCATGGGAAGAGCAGCTTCTCCTTCCGGCGCTTCTACCGGAACCCATGAAGCTTTAGAACTAAGGGACGGTAACCCTAAATTTTATAACGGTAAATCTGTTTTAAAGGCCGTTGAAAATATAAATACCACAATCGCAGGCGCCCTCAAAGGTCACGATGCAAAAAACCAGCAAAAAATAGATAAAACCATGATCGAACTTGACGGTACCGAGAATAAATCTAAACTCGGCGCCAATGCCATTCTCGCTGTTTCCTTAGCAGTGGCCAAAGCCGCCGCATTCTCTCAAAAAATCCCACTATATAGATATTTCCATTCGCTATCTGCCACAAGCAATCCGCTTACTATGCCTGTACCAATGATGAACCTAATCAATGGGGGAGCACACGCCGCAAATTCCACAGACCTACAGGAATATATGGTTATTCCCATCGGCGCCAAATCATTCTCTCAAGCTGTCCAAATGGGAACTGAAGTTTTTCATGCCCTAAAAAAAATCCTGAAAGAAAAAGGATATGCCACCACAGTAGGGGATGAAGGAGGATACGCCCCATCAGTTAAAGCAGGTAATAAAGAAGCTCTTGATTTAATCTTGGCAGCGATCAGAGAAGCAGGCTATTTCCCTAGAAAAGATTTTGTTCTGGGACTGGATGTTGCAGCTTCCGAGTTATACATCAACCGTGAGTATTGGTTAAACATTGAAGGCGAAAGACTTGAATCTCTCCAGATGGTTGAATGGCTTCAAAAACTAACCCGCCTCTATCCAATCGCCTCGATAGAAGATGGTCTTGACCAAAACGACTGGAAAGCCTGGCAAAAACTAACCCGTTCTATCGGCGCTACCACCCAAATTGTAGGAGATGATTTATTTGTAACCAACCCAAAATTCCTCAAACAGGGAATCGAAGAAAAAGCCGCAAACGCAGTTTTAATTAAACTCAATCAAATCGGCACATTATCGGAAACAATTAAAACCGTCGAAATGGCCAATAAAGCCGGCTTCAACTCCATAATCTCTCACCGCTCCGGCGAAACTGAAGACACCACAATCGCCCATCTTGCAGTTGGTTTAGGGACAGGTCAAATCAAAACCGGTTCTTTATCCCGAACTGATAGGGTAGCTAAATACAATGAATTACTCAGAATTGAAGAGGAGCTTGGAGAAAAAGCAATTTACCCCGGAAAGGACATCTTTAAATTCAATGGCTAAACTTGTTTTAGTTCGTCACGGCCAATCACAGTGGAATGAAAAAGGTCTGTGGCAGGGCTGGAAAGATATAGATTTAACAGATAAAGGCATAGAGCAGGCTAAAGAGACCGGAAAGCAGCTCAAAGATATCATATTAGACTATGCATATTCCTCACCATTAATACGAGCCAGTAGAACATTAGACCAGATCCTGGAAACTATGGATCAAAAAGAATTGCCAGTCACGAAAAATCATGCATTAACTGAAAAGCACTACGGTATATATGCCGGAAAAAACAAATGGCAGGTCAAAAAGGAAGTTGGTGAGGAACAATTTCAGGTAATAAGAAGATCATGGGATTACCAAACCCCTGAAGGTGAATCAATGAAACAAGTATACGAAAGACTCATCCCTTATTATGAAAAAGAGATTCTCCCTAAAATAAGAGAAGGAAAAAATGTGATAGTAGCTTCCCACGGAAACACTTTAAGATGTCTGGTAAAGTTTTTAGACAACCTGTCCGAACAGGAAGTTGCTAAGTTTGAATTTGGAATTGGCGAAGGTTACGTCTACGAAATAAATGAAAAAGGTGAAGTCCTAAATAAAGAAATCCGCAACAAAAATCCTCTGGCAGGCAAACAATAAACCTCTCATCCTCGCGGACGCGGGGATCCAATAAATAGATGTACTATTATGTTTACATCCTCTCTTCAGCTAAAAACGGTACTTTGTATATAGGTATAACAAACGACTTAAAAAGAAGAGTCTGGGAGCACAAGCATGACTTGATAAAGGGTTTCACTCAGGAATACGAAATTCATAACCTCGTGTACTATGAACAAACAGAAGATATAGAATCTGCAATCCTAAGAGAAAAACAACTCAAGAAATGGAATAGAATCTGGAAAATACAGTTAGTAAATACTAAGAATCCAAACTGGGAAGATTTATATAGCTTGATAAACGATTAATAGGCACGTTTCTAATTGGATCCCCGCGTCCATAAGGATATACATAGTTTATAAATAATTTAAAGTAGATACTAGATGGCTGGACTTACTCTGTACCTAAAGTGCTTCATTTAAGCCATTTTGTACATTGCCTAATTATTCTTTGCAAGATTCTTTATATAGATCATCTCTCTAATCTACTAGATGCGCCCTCAATATTTCCTGAACCTCCTTCGAGTAAAGATCTCAAGATAGTTTCTTTACCATCTAAAGGTCCTCTTAAACAAAAGTATTCAAGCTGTTGTTCATCTAGTAGCTTTCTAGTTTCAGCATCTAGTTGATCTCTAAATTTATGCCAGTCTCTGCCAGGTGGATATCCTGTTGAATCTAATGTAATACCAGTAGTTTCCATAAGATATATTTTGTCATACGACCGAGTCCAGTCAAGCCAGTGTTGTCGATCTCTACCTCCAAAAATCCTAGTATGTGTAACTAGGTCTACAATGCCTCGGTCACAAACTATATGACGTGAGCCAGTTAGAGATGCATCAGTCTCTCGGCGAGTTTGTTCTGCAAAATGGTAGTCTCCTAATCCAGGCAAAATGCCATCTTTCCCAGGTACGTTTGCTAAATCTGGACGAGACTTCATTAATTCTCTAGCTAATTCTGGGATGTATGCGACTCCGCGGGGTGAATTCGATTTTAAACGCTCGAGAAGAGTTGTCTTGCCAACGTGTATAGAGCCGGTCAGTAAAATCTTCATAAATTTAGATGCACAATACTCTAAAATCTCTGCGCAGTCAAGCCGATAGTTTACATAATCAGCAATTCTCATTATGGAGCAGTTAAAAAGACCTGAGGAGATATTTTCCCAT
>CAYNRM010000009.1:0-21420 GCA_964399555.1 uncultured Gammaproteobacteria bacterium
GTTATATAGAATGAGTAACAAGTAACAAGTAACAAGTAAGTTTAAGAATGTCGTGTTTTTTAATAATTCAGGGAGAATTGGAAAATCAGGCTGGAACAATCCCCGATATAAATTCAGCAAATATAAAATTGAGAAGAATAAAAGATTGTACCAATATTTTTTGTTTATCATCAGAAGCATGTGTGCAAAAACTACCCCGAAGAATAGATATCTTTCATGCATGCGGGTCAAAATAAAGAAGTAAGTTATTGATGACAAAAATAGAAAGTGGAACAGTAGTTCGTAGGAGAATTTCGTTTTTAGATATTTTATGACCATTGGTATAAACATTAGTGCAAATATTAAGAAACCCCATCTTTCATAACTTATTAGGAAAATATTTTCTGCTGCATCAAGTTGTTGAAATTGCGAATAAGACCCCCAAAAATTAATGGCATTATCGGCAACTAAAAAGCCGGTAGATTTTAAGGTTTCAACATAATAAGTGAAAGGCCAGATTAAACCCTGGTTATTGAAAGGTAAGTAAGCTAGCCAGAGAATCAATGTTGATACCAGAAGGGCGATCACTGATTTGGAGAGTCCCGCTATTCTAAAAACTGAGATTAGAAAAATCCCCCAAACCATTAGGACTGTTTGTTTTGACAAAATTGATAATCCGGCAAAAACGTAGGAGAGAATATATTTCTCTTTCAGGAGGAAATAAAAGGCGCCGAGGATAAACAGCACCTGCATGAAATCGTTTTGACCCCAGAGAACTGCCAGATAAATTAATCCGGGATTTAAGAGGAATAATAGAGAATAAATAAGACTTTGTTTAAAGCTTTTTTTGAACAGTCTGGCAAATAAGAACACAAACCATCCGGACAAAATAAAGGGAAGAATTGCGGGGATTTTCAGAAAAGAAATATAAACATTGTCAAATTCTATCCAGGGGATTAAACCTGACGGGAAAAGCGGGAAGGAATTGAGGCTGAATATTGATGATTTTACAATGTCATAAAGCCAAACGGAGGCTGCGAAAGACAACATTGAGATGGGTGGGTAATTTGGGTAGGACCAACCCTGCATGTCGCGACCGTAGAAACCTAAAGGACCTTCCTCTAAAATACTCCTGCCCCAGAATATGTGGTTTTTAACGTCGCCTGAGTAGTACGGAACCGACAATATGAAATAGATTATAAAAAAAATTACCAGCACTAGTGGAATTAGAACTATTTTAATTTTGTGCATATTTTTTGACTATATGATTAATCTGATCAATAAATTTTTCTTTTGAATAATCCAGCGATTTTTTCTGAGCTCCTATTGATAGTTCTTTCATTAGTTTTTCGTTTGCTATTAATTTCAATGTTTCAGATTCTAGATTCTCAGGTGTATCCCAAAGTATGCCATTATTGTTGTTGTCGACAATCTGCTGTTGTCCACCTTTATTTACAACAACAGGAACACTGCCTGAGGACATGGCCTCTACTGTAGTCATCCCAAAGTGCTCCATTTTGGCCGGGTCAGTTTCGCCGTATCCTGATGCGTGCCAGTAGATTGAAGATTCGCTGTAGATTGTTTTTAACTCTTCGAAGGGTAAATTTGGATAGAGAAGTATGGGGTAACCTTTTGCAGCTTCTTTAAGCTCTTGAACATAGACCTCATCGCCGTCCCCTGCCCCGCCGACTAAATGAAATGACCAGTCGTTGATTTTTTTGGTATTAAATATTTTTTTGAAAGAGTCGATCATTAAACCATGTTTTTTATCTTTTAAGAAGCCAAAGAACCTGCCTACTGTGAGAATTTGTTTTTTCTTTTTACCGGGTTTAAAAGCTTTGGTATTTACCGGGGGGTAGACAACTTCACTTTTTATATTCCAGAATTTTTCGCTTTCTGATTTTGTAAAGTCGGAGTTATAGATAATTAGATCCCAACTTGATGACTTTACTTTTTTCCATAAAGAAGTGTTGGAGACTTTTATGGGCGACTGAATATGTAGGATATTTTTTTTGGCAGAGGAGTAAAAAATACTTCCATCAGTTAGATAGAAGAAAAGATCATACTTCTTTAGAAAATTCAACCTTTCCCAAGCACTTGTCCCTCTGCCAAAAGGAGCTTTAATAAAATTAATTTTTTCTAAATTCAAATCAAGGAGTTTTGTAATTTTTGCTTTGATTGATTTTATATCCAACGTTACTAAATGGGTGTCTAAGAAAACATCGACACTGTTTCCGACGGATAAGCTTTCAGCAATTGTTAACATGTATTTTTCACCACCGCCGACTGTGTCCAGATAAGGAGAATAGATGCCTATTTTCATTGTTTGAACTCGAATCCGGATTCTATAAGGCTTTTATCAATGTCCTCATACATTTGTTTAAGGGGTTTTGATTGCTGAAATTCCCAAAGCCTGACGTAAGTCATGAAAAAGGAGAAGATTTGGAGGACTGAATCAATTATACCGACTGTGCCGCCAAATAAGCCGCGTCTGACTATTAGCTGAGACCAGGTTTCGGTTATGAGAATTCTTAGGAAGCGCCATTTTGTCATTTTTGGGTGACGGGCATCCAGTCTCAAATTTGCATCAATATTTGACCAGTCAAGTGATTTTAGAACAAAGTGGTCGAGGTTGCGGTGGGTGAGATGAAGTAATGAATTTTTTGTATAGCCTAATTCCCCTTTGAATTTTCCGTATTCATGAACTTTGCCGACCCAACTATCAAATTCTGATTTTTTAAAGAGCCTAATGATCCAGTCTTTTTTGTAGGGACCGTAATTCACTTTCTGTCCGAAAATAATATTAGTTCTGGACAGTGCGAAAGCTGCGTAGCCGGTTCCGGCAGCTAATTCCCTAATTTCATCCCGCAGTGGCTTGAGAATACGCTCATCAGCGTCTACATATAAGACCCACTCACCTTTTGCTTCTTCCATGCCTTTGTTCCTGGTTTGAGCAAAATCATTAGTTTTAAAATTAACAACTCTTGCCCCTAACTTTCTGGCGATTTCTGGTGTTCCATCTGTTGAACCGTTATCAATAACTAACAATTCATCAGCGAAATTACAGGATTTCAGGCAGGCCTCAATTCTCTCTTCTTCGTTTCTGGCGATGACTACAATTGATAAATGCATCTGATAAGAATTATACCTAATATTTTAGTTGAAGAGTTGAGGTACTTTCAATTCGCCTGGCGATGAGATATAAATGATTGAAGAAATGAAAATATTATCCGTAGTAATTCCTGTATATAACGAAGAGAAAACTATTATTGAGACTTATGAGGCCGTAAAAAAAGCTGATAGTCTGGGGTATACAAAAGAGATAATTATCATAGATGATGGCTCATCTGATAACACAGCAGAAGTTGTTAAAGATCTAGAGAAGAGACACACAAATAAGAAAGAGTCAACGCTAAGAATAATTCTTAGTCCCAAGAATGAGGGAAAGGGTGCTGCTTTGAAAAAGGGACTTATGGCTACGACTGGCGATATTGTAGTGATCCAGGATGCTGATTTAGAATATGATCCGGCAGAGTTCCCTATAATGATGGAGCCATTCATTAAAAACAAAAGTGACGTGGTTTATGGATCAAGATTCATATCTAACAGACCGCACAGGGTACTTTATTTTTGGCACTACCAGGTAAATTTGTTTTTGACCTTGTTTTCAAATGTTTTAACCAACTTGAATCTGACTGATATGGAGACTGGGTATAAAGCTTTTAAGGGTGATTTAATCCGCGATATTGCACCTCATTTAGACAGCCGCAGATTTGGATTTGAACCTGAGATCACAGCTAGGATTGCCAAAATTAAGCATATTAAAATATACGAGGTGGGAATTTCTTATACTGGAAGGACTTACGCGGAGGGTAAAAAAATTGGCTGGAAAGATGGGGTCAAGGCGCTTTGGGAAATAACGAAGTATAACCTTCTGACAGGTTCCCACAAATCAGATTAGTCCGTATAATGGAAGAGTGAAACTTAGGGAATTTGGAATTGCTTGCTTACTATTTTTAGTTCTTACTGCAGTGTTTTCTTATAAAGTTTTTTTAGGATATATCCCCCTACCCACTGATTTAATAGTTGGGGCCTATCATCCCTGGTATGGGAGGGAGTATGCAGGTTACCCTCTCGGTGTACCTGTCAAAAACCCTAAACTATCTGACGCTGTTTCTATTTTTTACCCATTAAAAGAACTTGCTGTGGACTATATAAGAAGTGGCCAACTGCCTTTGTGGAATCCGCATATGTTTGCGGGCTACCCTTTATTTGCGAATGTTCAAATCGGATTATTATTCCCGACAATGATTTTCTATCTGATTTTTCCAATGCCGATCGGGTGGACGATGCAGACTTTGTCTCAGCCTTTTTTAGCGGGAATTTTTATGTTTCTTTTGTTAAGGCATTTAAGACTTCCTTCTTTACCTAGTATTTTCGGTGGTATTGTTTATGGATTTGGAGGTTATACGATTTTATGGATGCAATGGAATACACAGGCCACTACAAGTATGCTTTTGCCGGCTTTAATTTTACTTGAAGATAAGTATTTGATTTCACGCCAGATAAAATGGGGGGTTTTATTTAGTATTTTTATTTGTATTCAGATTTTTGCCGGATATCTACCGGTTCTGCCTCCGACTTTTATGTGCTTGGGGATTTGGTATCTGTTTAGGACTCAGAACTTTATTAAAGATATCAGTATAGGATTGTATTTTATTTTGGGAATTGCGATGAGTGCTGTTTTTGCGTTGCCAGTAGCAGAACTGGTGATTAATTCCCAAAGAGGCGTTGAGACGCTCGGATCACAGAATCCTTTTACACATCCTGGGAATTTTTTAACTCTTTTAGCTCCTGATTTTTTTGGTAATGATGCGACGGGTAATTTTTGGGGGACTGGGGATCATATGGATGCAACACTTTATACGGGGATCACAACCATACTGTTTGCAGTAATCGGAATTAAAGAATTTTTCAAAAGAAGAGAGGTTATGTTTGCACTGCTAGTTTTAGTATTGGCTATATTCTTTTCTATTGAGAATCCGGTTAGCACTTTTTTCTATGAAAAAGGAATTTGGGGCGGGACTTCGATTACCATGAACCGGATTAATTTTGTGATTAATTTTGCACTAGCTTTGCTGGGAGCTTTTGGGTTATCCGCCTTAAAAAACTCTGATTATAAATTTAGTTTAAGACCAGCATTTTGGATTTTAGCATCGGTTGCGGGAGTTATTGCCGGGGTATTCTTATCAAGATTTCACTTAAACGAATGGCTTTTCTTGGCAAAGGACGGATTACTTGGGGATTTTAATAATATGTTTGCTCATATTAGTATTAGTCTGAATAATTTGATTTTACCTACTGCAATCAGCATTTGTTTGCTGGGATTTTTTGTTGTGATAAGAATTTTAAGACCTTTGAGAAAATTTGCCCAGATTGTATTCGCTCTTATTCTTATCGGTGAGTTGTTTAGATTTGGCTGGAAATTTAATACTTTTTCTGAACCTGAATTTGCATACCCGGCAACTGATTTAACCCGTTATCTTCAGAGCTATCCTAATGATAGATTTGTAGCAGAGTCAGACATTTTGCCTGCGAATATGTGGGTTCCTTTTAAGATTTCCTCGATTGCAGGTTATGACGGGCTATATCCGTTAAGAATGGCTAAGCTGCTCGCGGTTGCTAACTCAGATGACCCCAAAGCTGCTCCTCAACCAAGATGGGGAACTGTAAATAAATTTAACTCGGGAGTTTTGGATGCCTCAAATACCCGATTCATTTTGGCGACTAAGTTGAAGGAAGGAGTTCTGAGTCCTGAGGGAACTGTAAATTATTTGTTGCAAACCCCAAATCTTAAAGAAGTTTATTCAGATAATTTTGTTGCAGTACTTGAGAATCAGAGCCGATTACCAAGGGCTTACGTAACGAATCGGGCTTCTATAGCCTCAGAAAGTGCAATCTTAAATGCTTTAGTTGATAAAACATATCCTTTGGAAACTACAGCTTTGACAGAAGATTTTGAATTTAATAACCCGGTTGCCACAATTAGTGCCAACTTAGATTATCAGCAAATAACTAATTCTCATGTTCAGGTTAAAACCCGCACAGATCAGGATTCTTATCTGGTAGTACTGGATGGGTATTACCCAGGATGGAAAGCATTTATTGACGGGGCTGAGACTAAAATTTATAGAACTAATTACGACTTTAGGGGAATACTTCTGCCTGCAGGTGATCATACTGTTGATTTTCTCTATCAACCAAGTTCAATTCTTTACGGAAGTGTTATTAGTGGTATTTCGGCTTTGTTAGCAGTCGTTTTACTAACCGTCCCCTATTTCAGAAGAATTCTAAAATTACGTTAAACCAATCGGTTCTTAATCTTTTGAAGTACTCTTTTTATTTTATTGTTTGAGAGATTACCATATTTCATCCAATGCTCTACTTCTTTGCCACTACCTTTTAAAGTCTGGTTTAATTCATCATAATTTAAGTTTTTGGCAGCGAATTCTTCTTTCTCCCAAACCTTAAGGTACATTATTAAATGCGAAAAGGCCTGAAGTGAGCTTAAGGCAAGTCCATGAAGACCGTCTTCGAAGCCACGATTAGCATAAAAGCGGCTTAAAAATTCGCCTAAGGGTTTCGAGATTAGGTCTTTCCAGTTGAACTGATAACCTGACTCTTTGAGTTCTCGGGCTTGTACGGAAGTGTAACGATCTAGTCTTTGTAAATATTGAGAGATTGAACGATAGTGATTGTGGGTAATGGCATAGTTTTCTAAGGCAGACAGAGTTAGTCCTTGACCCTGGGTTTTGGGGCGGCTGTGGATTTTATTACTCCAGGTGACTGAATCTTTTTTAAAGAGACGGATGTTGTAGTCCGGCCACCACATTGCGCCTTTCAGGGCCTTGCCAAAAATGATATTGCGGCGGGGAATTTCAACATAACTTAAAACACTTTCTTTAGTAACAATTTCCTCAATTTTGGATTTAAGAGTGTCCGGGATTTCTTCATCTGCGTCCAAAACCAGAACCCACTCCCCTTCTGCTTTGGAAATTGCCAGGTTACGGGCGGGTTCTACATACCCCATTCGTTTGTGGAAAATAATTTTAGCTCCTAATTTTTTAGCGATAACGGCTGTGTCGTCATCGGAATACATGTCACAAACCAGGATTTCATCGGCAAAACTTACGGATTTGATTGCTGTTTCGATGTTTTTTTCTTCATTGAAGGTGTTAATGACGACTGAAAGTTTGCCATGCATACTTATATTCTACTCATGTTTTTAATTTGTTACAAATATCTATAAATAGTATACTGGTAAAGAATTCCATGAGTAGAATTTTAGAAATCTTTCGTAGTAAAACTTTTATTATTCTTATTATTTTATTTATCGTAGCAGTTGGATTACGTTTCTTGTATTTTCCTGATAATATCTATTTTGGGTATGACCAGGCCAGAGATGCCTTTGTTTCGCAAGAGCTGCTTGCCGGGGAGATAAAAATTGTTGGACCAACAACAAGCATTCCCGGGCTTAACCATGGAGCATTTTTTTATTATATTTTCGCTCCAATTTATTATTTGTCTCAATTTGATCCAAGCGGTTTATCAATTTTTCTGAGAATTTATAACGCATTGGGATTATTCCTGATGTTTCTAATTGGTAGTAAACTTTTTAATAAGCGGGTTGGGCTGCTTTCTGCATTATTTTTCGCATTTTCTTATGAACAGACACAGTATGCATTATTCATGACCCATCCCGCATTAGCGGTTTTATCTGTACTGATTTTTTATCTCGGTTTGACATATCTACTTTTTGAACGAAAACCCTATGGACTGCCACTTGCTATTATGGGATTTGGCCTTTCTTTTCAGTTCCACTTTTTACTTGTTTACTTACTGATAATCTTTGTTTTAAATCTGGTATTTTTTTGGAAAAGAATTCCGAGATTGAATACTAAAGTAATCGCACTATCAATCTTTTCTTTATTATTAACGCTCTCTACGTTCATTGTTGCTGAAGTTAAATTTGGATTTACCGCTTCGCGAAATTTAATTAATAGTGTTACCGGCTCATCTCAAGAAGCAGCACGTTCTGCTGGTGGAGTGAATGGAGCGTACCTTGCTGCTGAAAAATACATGAGGGATAATATTTTTGCTATTGAGGAATTAACAGCAGTTCTATTTCTGTGTCTTTTTCTATTTAGCATTTACTTTTTGAGGCAGAAAGAATATCGGGACAAATTAATCTTTTTGCTTATTTGGTTTTTTATCGGGCTTTTTTCTTATTTTGTCAGCGTAAGTGCTGCTTATTTTTACGGAGTGGGTACTTCTTTGAGCCTTCTATTAATCGTTTCCTTTTTTCTTTCTAAGCTTCATGAGAGATCAAGAATAACGACAGTATTAATAATAACATTAGTTCTATTGTCTAATTTAACCCTAATTATCAAGAATAATCATATTGGCCCAAATCCTGAAATTAATGTTCAGACGGGGATGCTCTTGGAAAATGAAAAGAAAGTAATTGATTATATTTATCAAAAGGCAGACGGAAAACCTTTTGCAGTGAATGCTTTTACAATGCCTACTTATGTAAATACTACCTGGGCATATCTTTTCCAATGGTATGGATTAAAAAAATATGGCTACTTACCAGTTTGGGGAGGCACTAGTGCTTCAGGATATCCAGGAAATTTGACTATAAATAGCGCAAGAACTACGTTACCGGAGAACAGATTTTTGATAATTGAGCCCGTTAGGGGAATTGAACATCTTTTAACAGGTTTCGTGACGGAGGAGAGTTATTTTACTGATATAATCGAAGAGAAGAGGGTCGGCGAGTTTATTGTTGATTATCAGAAACCAAAATGAATTTTAAGTCTACAAGTTTAGCTACAAAAGGTGTTGTTGCCGTATTTGTTATTGTTCTCGTTGTTAGTGCATATTTTAAAATTGTTCCGATTTTAAACTACAACTTTCCATTTACCATGGACCAGGCGCGTGACATGTTGGATATCAGGGAGATTGTTGTTTCGCTGCATCCTACGCTGATTGGGCCGACTACGAGTATAAATGGGGTGTTTATCGGGCCGTTTTATTACTACTTTAATGTCCTGCCTTTCGCATTATCAGGCGGGGATCCGGCGTTTTTAGTTCACTGGAATATTTTATGGTATTTGCTTGCGGCAGTGGCTATTTTTTTCTTTAATTTTAGAAAGAATTTAGCCTTTGCCTTTTTTGCTTCGATTCTATTTTTGATGGCACCGGCCTTCTTTTATTCAAGCCGTTATTTTTGGAGTGCCAATCCGATGCCTTACGTAACAGCATTTTACTTTTTGATATTAATTTATTTTGTTATCAACAGAACTAAAAAGGCTTCATTCCTGGCCGGACTTATGAGCGGGCTGGCAATGCAATTTGAGGCGGCTTTTGGGGTACTTTTCTTTCCTTTTTTGCTAATTTATTCCTTAATTAGAAGAGTTCCTGTCAAAACTGTTCTTATTTCTTTTATTGGGTTTTTTGTGACTTTACTCCCCCAGATTTTATTTGAGTTTAGACACAACTTTTTAATGACAAAAACTTTTTTAACCGAGGTTTCCGGGGAATCGCAAATACTTGGAGAAAAGCTTAGTTTTAGCGAGGCTCAGGTTAGTCATTTTAAAACTTTCCTCGAGTTTCGAAGTGAAATTTTCGAGATCCCGATGGAGGCTACTTCAGCTCTGATAATAATTTCGGTTGTATTTTTAATATATAATTTCAGAAGACTAAGCGCCATCAATCGAGAGTACTTCTTATCGTCAGCAATATTTGTGGTTTTTGCACTTATTTTTTATAGCTGGTATTTGCATCCATTGAAGGGCTGGTATTTGCTTGGAATAAGAATTCCCTATTTATTTATTGTGGCGCTTTTTCTGGCTGAGGTTTTTAGACGTAGGCAGATTTTGCTTAAACTGATTGTAATATTTTTCCTAATGTACTCATTTATTAATACAATTTCATTTCAGTCAACATTTATTATGGATGACATAAATTCCAGATCAGGGGATAAAAGTAATTTTCGTAATGAAATTGAGGCTGTAGACTGGGTTTATACTAAAGCTAGCGGGCAGGGGTTTAAAGCTTACAATTATATTCCTTCAGTTTACGATTTTCCCTATCAGTATATATTTTGGTGGCATGGAACAAATAAGTATGGATATCAACCTGAGACATTGACTTATCTTGATAATGTGCCGGAATATATCAGGGAAAATGAAAAATTTTTTACAAAGCGCAAGCCTGCGGGTGAGAAACCAATGATCTTCTTAATTTATGAAAAGGATGAGAATAAGGAACGGCTGGCTGCCTGGTTGGGAAATTTTGCTAAATATTGTCCCGTAGAAAAGCAAGCGTTTAACTGGGAGACTACAGTTGAGTTGAGAAAAATCTGTGACTAATCAGAGACTTTATAAATTTTCACTTCACCCTGTTCATAAATTGTTTTAAGACCCATTAGTTCTTCATCCACCTGGAAATTAAATAGTTTAGGGACATAAACATATTCAATATTGTTGTCCTTAAGAATTTGTTTTGATTGATCTCTAATTTTCATAAAATCACGAATAGTGTTTAGCCGGCCTCTGTTATCGATTCCCAGAATTTCCAGATTAACGGTGTCTTCCATGAAGACGGACTTGCCGGAGAAAGCTGAGATATAGGCGGTTGAGGTATAGACTGCCAGGGGCAAGGGAGTGTCAAAACGGTTCCTTAGCTTTTCATCAAATGGTAAAGCCATTACCACACCATCGGGCTGTTTTTTAAGAAAATTTAAGGCATCAAGTTCCTGTTGAGGTAATTTTGCAGGAGGTCTCGCAGGCAGGTAGTGGCGGAATGTACCAAGGGTTGTTGGGACTGTTAGTAAGATAGTTATGATTACGGCTAAAATTCCGGCGGGTTTAGGGAGTTTGTTTGCAAAACGGTATAGGCCGATTCCTGCAAATATGTTGAGAGCCAGTAATCCGTAATAGAAGAATTGAACTATATTCCAGGTCGTGCCTTTTTGAGTAAATAGCAGTGGTAGAACAATAGAGAGTGCAATAAAATAGAATAGAAAGCTGTGCCTGAATATATCTTTAATTGCTGCGATTGAGAGAATTCTGGTTCCTAGATTTCCGACGAGAAAAATTAGGGTGCCCAGACCGTAACCATAAATCAGTTTGTACCAAACACCAGATTCCAGAGCTAAAGTTAAGCGTTGCCAGTTCAATCTGTCATGAGAACTGACCATAGAATCAATTAACCAGAATGGTTGGAAAAGAATTAGAGATTCGCTGCCCGAGTTATTAGGCAAGAAGACAATCAATGATAATAGAAGAACCGGGATAGTGACTTTGAGAAAGCTGAAATCTCTCTTGAGAATTATTCGCTGAAGAGTGAATAACCCCAGGGCACCAATTACTAAAATTCCGGCATAGGCTTTGAACTCAATTAAAGTCCCCCATAACAGTACTAGTGCGATAACAGATGTGAATTTATCATGCTGTTTTTGGATTATTTCGTAGAAAAGTATAAGGCCGGCAAGGAAGAGGACTACTGATATGGCAAAGGGTGGGTTTAGTAGAAATGAAACAGATTGTTGAGCCCAAAACATAGTTTCACCGGCAAAGCTTCTGTCTTTAATGAAAGTCAGGATCCAACCAAAACTGCCGCCAAAGTAGAGAAAGAAAACGGAGAAGAGCCCTGCTTTTCTATTGTCAAAGATTTTTAGTGCAACTTTATAGATCAGCAGACCAGCCAAAACTGAAATTAATAAGGGGAAAAGTCTGAACAGTAGTTCTACAGGGTTGATAGCTAGAAGATTGGCTGATTTGGCAACTAATAGGTCAAAGAAGTAGTGGTAATTAGAAAGACTTACACCTGCAAAGATTGGATTTTCAGGAGGGACATTTTTTTGAAGTTGGGAGATTAATGAAAGATGCCAAATTGCATCGTGTCCGTTTGGGCCCCAAAATCCGAGGCCGTAGTTAAATGAAAGACCATTTTTGAATTGGGTAACCCACCAAGAGAGGGAGCCTATTAAAATTAATATCCAAAGCCAGAGGTCGATTTTCCTGACTATAAATCTCCAGCTCTTTTCCTTACTGTACAATCTAAGAATTAAAGCTGCTGATACTATGGGAAGTGCCCAGATTAGAGGGTCTAATTTGAGATATCCAAGAATCCAGCTGATTAGCGTGAATAGCGAAACACCAATTGGAATTGCCAACGTGCGGCTTCGGGTTAATGTGAAACCCGGAATTATGAAAAACAGAATCACCAGGAGAACAAATTTTATAGCGTTTATTCCAATGGTTAATAAATTAGCCCTGGAATTGAATGCTGAAGAAAAATTTGACGAGTCTTTTTGTCCGGAATCCTCAACCGTTACAGCCTTGGAGATTGCTACATCTAAGGTATGAATTTGGCCTGCGAATTCAACGTCATTTTCCAAGAATCTTAAAGTTCGTTCTGTTCCTGACTGATTTTTATAAGTAATCTCTGCGCCATATGATAGTTTTTTTACCTGAACATCAGAGACTTTTCCCTCATCTAATACCCAGCTTGATGCGTAATTACCATCGTCAATTACGTGGCTCGCCGCAAGTGCCAATTTAAGTTCATCGCAAGCGATTTTAAGACAGGGTTCTTCGCTATTGTCGTTATATTTTCTTAAGTCACGAACTACTGAACCAACATTGTTTGCGAACCAGGCAGCTCGATATTTGGGGGTGTTTATCCAGACTACTTTACCGGGACCTCCCAGAGGGTCGGTAGTTTCAATTATTACATTAGGAGAAATTAGGGGGGTGGATTTGGTATAAAAATCGGCGAACTGTGACATGTTTTTCACCTGGTGAGTTTGTTTTTGTTTTATGACATTTAATTGGTTTTCAAATTCTTTTCCAAACTCTGCCCATGAAAAATCATTTTCTAAACCAACTGTTGTTTGGGGGTAAATATCCAAAAGCTTGGAGAAATAATCGGAACCCAGATTGTGAAGAATGTAATCATTGGCCTGAACTGAATAGGTGCTTTCAAAAACGCCATTTCCGAAGCCATTAAAAGGGTCGCGGGTTGCCCACTGCATAGTTACAATTCCGAGTTTTTGCTCTTCTGACTGAGCAGGCATCAGGGCATTTGATTTTGAAGGATAAAATGGTGTCGACCAGTATTGTCCCCAGACCTGGTAACCGTCAGTTGAATATTGATCAGCTACATCAAGGTTTGCGGTGATTCGATACTTATCCTTCATATAACTTAAAGAGCCTGCGTCAATCCACCAGGCGCCAACAGATTTAACTTCTTTTCCGGACACCTCTTTGAATTTATCGAAAGCGGTATCTATTAACTTTTTACGATCTTCGGGAGTATAGCCGGTCAGTAAAACAGACTTTGCAAAGTGCCAGTTACCGGTGTCGTTGTAGTTAACTCCGGCGGCGGTCGTGAGTGTTGGGGTGATTTCGAAAAATATTCCAATGTCCTGGGAAGAGTCGAGGGATTTTATGAATTCCTGAATTTCAGGATTTACCAAACCATCATAACGAATTAACCAGGTGGCCGGGAAACCATTTTTTTTAATAATCTCGTATTGTTTTTTCGGGGTTTCGGTTAAGGAAAATTTGTGAGACCAAAAATCACTCCCCCTGACTGGGTTGACCAGCACCACTTGTTTTTGTTCCATCGCAAAAGCAGACGGTGTTAAGGAGATTAAGAATAAAAGGCCACCTAATATTAATGTGAAGATTTTAAGCATTTTTAAAACTCCTGTATGTTTCAAGAATCTTATCTTTTGCGATGGTAAACATTGCTACTGAGTATATTAATCCACCTAAAATTATCAGACTTACCAGGATTAATATATTCTTGGGGAGGTATAAGGATATAGCAAAGAGTATTATGGCCATCAAGGCAGAGGCCAAGAATGGTTTGATAATGGTGGTTATTACATCAATTTTATACATTCTACTAACTATCACTATTGGAATAATTGAGGTAAATGAAATGATTAAATAGGCGACTGCAACTCCTATGTAATCAAAATAGAAGGCAAAGACGGGAGCGAGTATCCAGGTCAGTAGAGTCCACATGACCATTAAAACCAGGGTTATCTTTATTTTACCGACTGCACTTAAAACGTTGGTAAATGTGGTTGAAGGTATTGCCCAAAATGAAGCGAAGATGAAGATATATATTAATGGCATAGTCGGCTGGAATTTTTGTTTTCCCATAACTTCAATAAATATAGGTAATACTGCCATCATTCCGAAAAGGACGGGGTATAAAAGCGTTACTGTTAAAAAAAGTGCTTTTTCAACTATTGACCTTAGCGCATCTTTATCGTGTTGTAATCTGGAGAACGCCGGGAAAGTAATTCTAATTACGATGCTCATGACTTCCAACGGGCGATTTGCAATTCCCTGCGCCCAGCTGACATAACCTGTTTTTTCACTCCCCAAAATAAAGGCAGTTATCAGCGGGGTTAAACGGTCTTTTAAAAGAGCCAGAAGAGAATTTAACTGGAATGGAATTCCAAAATGAAAAAGCTCTCTGGCTGCCTGTTTTGAAAAACCAACCCTCACCTTCCATGGAGCAAGAGTGTAAATAGTGATTAGTCCGGTAATTCTCTGCGCTAAAATTGCCCAGTTAAAAGCCCAGATACCGTAATTATTAAAACTTAAGTAAATTAAGAGACCATTAAAAACTATCGCCTCGATGATATCCGTCCAGACAACTTTTTCGAACCGCAGCTCTCTCTCTAAAATTACACTGGGGATAACTTTAAGCGAAGTGAGAAAAAATCCTATTCCCAGAATTCTTATTAACCACATTCCCCCTTCATCAAAATTGTAATATTGTGCCAGAACTGGAGCAAAAAACCACACTAATACTGTTATGAGGGCAGCGATGATTTCCTGTATGAGAAAAGTTGTTTTTAAGTCATCCTCTGTGACTTCTTTTTTTTGTATTATTGCTCCTGCTAAACCGAAGTCAGAGAAATAGCTGAAGAATGTTAATATCCCTGAGGCAATAACGAAAACGCCCAGCAAGGAAAAAGGCAAAACTGAGGCTAATATCACGTAAATTGTGACAAAACTGATAACATCAAGGACAGCTTTCCTTAATGTTAAGCTTAAAAAACCTCTGGTTAATTTTTGTTGTACAGCTTTAGCATCCATCATGTCAGGAATTTAAAAATACGCTTTCTTATTAGGATAGTTAAGAGTGCTATTAAGGAAAGTAATGAAACGATATTAGATAGTGTTCTTATTAGTGTGTTTTGAAGCTTGCCAGTGACTTGATATGAGCCAGCCGGGAGTTCAAAACCTATCCGGCCTAAGCCACTTCGGTTATCATGATCTATTAATTTACCGTTGACATACACTGTCCAGTTTGGGAAATCGAATACTGGAACTTGAATATAGGCTTTTTCTATTACATCAACCTTAAATAAGAATTTATCAGACCGGGTTTCGTATTCTAATCTGTTTGCCTGGCCGGATAGAATTTCAATGTTGTCCGGAGCGCGTCCTAACGGTTCGGTGGCGGTTCTGGGTAGATAGTCCAGAATCCCAGCTTTTTGTTGGATCTCCCATAATGGATCTTCTAATTTATTTGTGTCATTTATCCAGGGATAAAATTCACGGGGCTTAAAGAAACTCCAGTTAAGAAAAATTGTTGCGATAATAATGAACCAAATAGCTATATTTTTAAAACGGAAGTCGAAATAATGAATTACATATCCGGCCAGAATAGCTGAGGAAAAAATTGAGAGGGATAGGAATCTCCAGGGAAATTGGGCGTAATGGAGAGTACTAATTGCTTCCCAAATAAATGCCGACTTGTTGTGTGCCATGATAATAGAAATTAAAAACATTAGGATAAAGAATATTGCGAGAGAAGAATGCTTAATATTTTTTTTGAAATTTATTGCCAATAAAGGAATTGCCAAAATTACAAACCACCAGAGTGGCCAGCCGATTTGAAAAGAGATTGTGTCGTTTGGTCCAAATTCAGAACCTCCATATCCCCATGATCTATCTAGAAACAACTGGCTGATGCCAACAAAATGTGTTCTAAAATCACTTCCTCCGCGGAGCAAAGTTTCTGTTTGTACTAAGTCTTTTTCTAAGAAAGCCGGGAGCAAGAAAAATGAAGCCAGACCTATGCCAAGAGAAAAATACGTTAAGACGGCTTTCCAGTTTTTCCATTTATTTGAGTAAAGAAAGAATATATTCCAGACGAGGAAAAACGGAATGAAGAACATTGTCATAATATTATGGGAAAGCAGAAAAGCGGCTAGTGCGAGGCTGCCTAGAACCAGATTCTTTCTGTTCGGATTTTCAATAATTTCTAAACTGAAGTAGAAAATTAGAGGGACTATTGCAAGGGCAAAACTTTCTGCAATTGCTCCGCGGACGTAAGAGTCTAAAGCTCTGTATGGGGCAAATAAATATAGAACGCCAGATAAAAAACCCGCTTCTTTGCCGAAAAGTTTTCTGGAAAGAAAAAACATTGATATTCCCCCTAAAACCAGTGGAATAAAAAATAGGGCTTTTGCGGAATTTACGAGACCTAAACCGTAACTTAAGACTCCGCCTATGTAGTAAGGGAGGGCGCTGTAATAGTTGTATAAGGGAAAGCCGTTGCCGTAACCCATATCCGGTACCCACCTGCAGGGGATTTGGAGGTCTGTAAAGCATTGGCGCATTTCGTAGATCCGCATAACCTGGAGGTCATCGTGGTGGAAGAAAAAACCTGGGATGAAAAGCGGCCAAACTATTAATATTGAGAAAACCAGGATCAATATTAGATACACCTTTGAAGAAAGGTTAATATTCATACTTACCCATCCAGTCATTTATCCTAATTTTTAGAAGGGCGAAGAAAGACTCAAATAGATCCTGGGGGAATCTGACTTTTGAACCTTCACCGTGCTTCCAAATAACCGGCTCTTCTTTGACAGTGAATTCATATTTTTTAGCAAGGAACAAAGTTTCAGCATCAAAGGTCCATCTGTTAATTAGTTGTTTGGCGAAAATTTTGCGGGCGGCTTCTCGTCTGAATAATTTAAATCCGCAAGTAAAGTCAGAGGTGCCGACCTGGAGAATAGCATTAGTTAGAACTGTGAATGAGTACCCGGCTGCTTCCCTAAGCCAGAACTGTTTTATTTCGATTTGGGAATCAGGGTGTTCTCTGGAACCTATGACAATATCAGTATCTGAGGACATAGCTTCGCTGAAGGGTTGCAGAAATACAATTGGGACAGAAAGGTCTATATCTGTAAAAAGAATCTTTTCTCCACTGCTCGCGTTTATTCCATTTCTTATTGCAGCACCTTTGCCCTGATTATTTTTTAGAGTACTGATTTTGAGGTTATACTTTTTTTCATACTCCTCCAGAATCTTGGGGGTTGAGTCCCAACTGCCGTCATCAACAATTATCAACTCAGTTTCTTCTTTAAATGTTTTAAGAAATGCAAAAATCTCATCTAAGCTTTTTTTGATTCTGTTTTCTTCGTTAAATACGGGGATTACTATGCTGATCATTTTGTCCTCCTTTTGATTTGTGGATATACTAATAATACTAAAATAAGCATCAGGGTGGAAGCTGAGATTAAATTGGCTAAAGTTCTTGTCCATGTATTTCCAAAAGTGAGGCTAATATTGCCACTCCCCTCCTCTATTGGAATGGCAATTATTCCAAATTCCGAATAAGGCTCAACAGTTAGAGGTTTGTTTCCTGATTTTGCCTGCCAGCCAGGGAAATAGGTTTTTGCAACAATAATTTTGTTAGGCACAGGGGCCTGATATTCAATATCGTAAGACAGACCGTTAGTTTTAAAATTTAAATCTCCTGATCCTGTTGCAAATTCCATTTCTCTTAAGAGCCCCATGGGTCTTTTGCTTTGCCAGATAGTAGGAGGGATAAAATCTTCTGTAAAGTTTAGGTATAACGGACTTAGAGATTCCCTCACCCCACTCCCCTGAAGTGTGCGGTTGGCAAAATATAGTTCTAAGTATTGTTCATCTGTAACTTGTTTCGCTTCGGAAGGGTGATAATGCCAAATATTTAATGAGATGAGCAGACCAAGAATTAAGAGTAGAAACGCGGGAGTCGCTTTTTTGAATTTTTCACTGAATACTTCTATGACAAGAGCGGCAATAAAAGAGGTTGAGATGGTTGTAAGTAATAGCATCCTCCACGGGAATTGAACCAGTCTTAGAAATCTGATTGATTCCCAGAAGAAGAGAGTCCTGATGTTCATTAAAATTACTGCCAGCCCGAATATCGCCCAGAAGAAAACTAGTAAAATTCTGATTTCTTTTTTTGAAAATTTAAAAATAATAAAGGAGGTAAAAAGTAAGATTAGGTTTACTGATCCGATGTCAAAACTTATGTCATCTAGGAATCCCCAGATGGAAGGGCCGTATCCCCAATGGGGAATTACTAATTGTTTGATAAATGGGAAATGGTCGGCGATGTTAAATTGTTCATAACTGGAAATATATCTTACTTCGGAGAAGGCAGGTAATAGATAATATGAACCCAAAAGAATTCCGATCAAAAACGGTAGGAAAATTATTGAGTATTTGGAGAATTTGATTTTTAGAATTACTAAATTTATTAGTGCGTATAAAAAGAGCAGTAAATAAATAAAAGGCAGTAAAACATTGTGGGTTATGGAAATTAAAAAAATTGGGATTGAGGAAAGGGCGAGATTTGTTGAGGTTGATTTATCGAGATACTTTTTTAGCAAAAATCCGGCCCATGGGAATAGTGCAAGAATGTACATTTCACCGGGTGCTCCCCTAACGTATAGATCGACTGCAAAGTAAGGAGATAGAATATAAATTAATGAACCGAAAACTGCGGAGGTTTTTGAGACGTGGTTTCTTAAGAATAAATAGAAACCGGCAGCTGACAGAATGACAGCAAAACCGAGCATATATTTGTAGGAATCAGTCATGGAAAGACCCAGATAATAGAAAAGGGTTGCTATATAAAAAGGCAGATGATAGTAGAAATTGTAATATGGATGACCCAGGCCAAAGTTGAAATCAGGTACAAACCGGGGAGGGAAACCACTAACTTCGAGCGAACGAATCATTTGGTAGACATCGATAATGTGGGTTTCGTCATGAAAGGAAAAAAACCCGGGCTTTAGTATTGGTATTAAAATTACCAAGACAACAATCCAAATTAGAATAATTGGGTTAGAGAATAAATTTTTTAGTCGAGCCATTTTTTGAAGTAATTGCGAGCTGATAAGCTCTGCTTGTTAATGGGGAAAAGGAGAATAATCAGTATAAGGAAACTCAAGATTGTCAGAACATTCCCAATTGTACGGACGGGGGTATTAATCAGTTTAATTAGAATATAGTGGCGGCCTGGTTCGATGTTAAAAGTTACAAGTCCTAAACAATATTCCTGATTGCGACAATCATTATTCCAATGATTAACTAGCTTGCCATCGACAAAAACTTTCATACCAGGAAAATCAAACATCGGTGCACGTAATAGAGATTTTTCAGTGACATCTACTTCCCATGCTTTGAAGTTACTTCCAACAATAGAACTTTTGAAATCAGCGAATCCTTCTAAAGTTTCAGGGTTCATTGGGGCCGCGGAGGTTGGCGGAAGCTTGGCATAGATTGGGAGATAGTCAAAAATGCTTATTGTTAACTGTTTTTCCCAGGATTTTCCGGAAAACTTATCCGAATCATTAATATTAAACCACTCTTTTGGTTGAAAAAAAGGCAGGTACATTATAAGGCAACTGAGTAATAAAACTATGCCATATAGGGTTGAGGCTTTGATTTTCAATAACCTGAAATCTAGTTTCTCCAGGAAGAATATGCCAATTGCGCAAAGTGTTGAAAGAAGAAAAACGCTGATGGATAAGAATCGCCAGGGGAACTGAATAAAAATTAAGGCGCTTTCAAAGATAGTCCATAGTGGGGCTGATCTTTGATGGACCATAAACAAAACAATAAGCTCCAGGAAGGCAAGCACGAAAGTGATGATTGAAAGTTTTCTGAATTTCTTAAAACTTAAGGCGGCAATAATAATTGTTAGAGCTGTTCCGACGACTTGAATTGGACCTGTAGAGAGAGAAAGACCGTCTTCTATTCCCCAAACGGAGGAATCATAACCCCAGTAGTTTGAGATGAATAATTGATAGAGACTGACAAAATGCTGGCGGTAGTCAAAATAACCCCCGACTAATGTTTCCAGATGGGCATATGATTGCTCGAGGAAAACGGGCAATGTAAAGAAAGCTGCAAGTCCGATTCCTAACAATCCTCCCAGAGAGATGCTAATCAGACTTTTGTAATTTTTTTCAAGAAAAACGTTCAGCAGAATCCAGGTACCTAAAACCGGCAAGAATATTAGTGTCATTAGATTGTGGGTTATTAAAATAAGGCAGGTAGAGATTGCAAAAAAAGCGACGTTTTTTCGTCCGCCTTGTTTAATAATTTTCCAACTGGACCAGAATAACAGCGGATAGAAAGCTAACGTCCAGAATTCGTTCAACGCGCCCCGGACATAAACATTAACGGCTTTGTAGGGAATGTATGTGTAAACTAATGCGCCAATTAATGCGGACCATCTTGATAAAAAATCTTTGAGAAATAAAAACATCGTTAAAGCGGAGACTAAGAAGCCTAAAACGAAGACAATTTTTACGCTATCAATGAACTGGAAGCCTGCTAAGTGGAATGCCTCTCCCAGATAATAAACACTGGGTGGGTAATAATTGTATTGAGGATAGCCGTATTGGTATCCCATATCAGGAACCCAACGACAGGGAATTTGGAAGTCCTGAATGCATTTGTGCATTTGGTGAATTCTGAACGCCTGCAGATCATCATGCATTGAGAAGAAACCTGGTCTTACTAAACTGATGAACGACGGGATGACTAAAATAATTAAGACTATCACTGGATTTTGAATAAAAAATCTAAATACTTTTTGCATAATTATCTTGAGCCTTCAGTATTTGGGAGAACTTTAAATAGCAGCATGGCATCCTGGGCGTTCTTTTCATCTTTAGGTAGAGCTTTTGGAAATCGATAAATGCTTTCTACATTTTTAGTCGACTTTGTGAATCTTGATTCGTTGGTTACGTAAAAGGTTGCTGATTTGGTTGCTTCAGCCCTTAGCTCATTTGAAAGATCAGTCTTGCCAGGTTTAAAAACCACATTTCTGTTTTTATCAAAATATATTTGCAAACCATCAGGCAATGTTCCGAAGCTTCCTTCTGTTCCGACTATGATTAATCCTTTTTTAGACTCGTTTTCCAAGAATGCGGCAATTTCAGGAAGGCCGTAACCTGCTGTCCAATCTTCCAGGTAACCTCGTCTTTCATTTTTTGGAAGCGGGGCATTTTCTATATCTGTTATTAATTTATGAGTGAAATTA
>CAYNRM010000010.1:0-20456 GCA_964399555.1 uncultured Gammaproteobacteria bacterium
GTCCTTCACCAGTGGCGAGTGTAAAACCAAAGGCTTCTACTTTGAAATCCACGGATAGGGACTTTGACTGTTTTACAAAATAACACCAGCAGCCAGACCTCGGCAGCTCCTGCGGTTGCGGGAAGTTCGACTATTTCCGGGACTATTAGTTTTGCAGGAACGGCACCTAGTGGCACCTCGATTGTAATCGTCGCCAGACCTAATGGTACCGGGGAACATTATAAGACTGTTGTAAGTGGGATTACCGCTGTTAGTAATACAAAATGGAATTGGACAACTGCTAAATTAAATACAGCTTACGATATGATCGCAGTACTTAAGGGTTCTTCTGGTGGGGTTGATACTGATTATGCTGCCTCTCAAACCTACATAATTAATGCGCCGGCTTTAAACCAGATCTTTTCTGTTAATGCAGCTTCCCCACCCTCTGCTCCTTCCGGAACAATTACGACAACCTGCACAACTAAAGCTAACGACAACAAATGGACAGCCACTGTTAACTTTCCGACTGTCACCGGGGGGGAATGGTATATCCTTAAGGTTGGGACAACTAGCGGAGGAACCGACGTTGCAAATGTTACCCAAGGGGTTCAGACCGGAAGTAATCAAACTGTGAGTGCTGTTCTAACAGACAGTGTTTTGTATTTTGCACAGTACGCAGTTGCTAGTGCGCCAAACCCCACACCGTATCAGTACTCTCCTTATTCGGGAGCTATGACTATAAAATGTCCAAATTAAAATAGAGAATTCTCAGCTACCAGCTCAAAATACTCTTTTCTTAAATCAACTATATCCATTCTTTTGCCGAATCTTTCCCAGTCGCTGGCTTGGGTGACGTGCATTTTAGCGGATTTATCTTTGATTTCGAAAAAATCTGTGGTGTCGACTATGGTTGTTATGTTTTCATCAGGAGTTCCTTGGGGAGTACCGAAGGCAGTCATCATCAGACCGGCTTTTTGGTATGCTTTTAAATAACTTTCTGGTACTGCCAAGTGGTAGAGCCTGACGTGTTTATCGGCTTTTTTCATCCACTGCTTAAAAGCCTCCGTTGCAGCCCGCGACATTTGTTTGTGATCCGGATGGTTAGAAGCGCCGTTTTTTTCGAAAGTTATGACAATATCCGGATTTTCTTTTTCAATTAGAGACTTTAGCATTTCGGCGAGTTCAGGTATTGAATGTTTACTTACCTCCCCGTCCATTAAACCGAGATAGTGAATATTTGAAATTCCCAGAATTTTTCCAGCCCTAGCGTGCTCCTGTTCTCTGATTTTTCCAAGTTCATCCGGGGTTATATCACCATATTTTCCGGTCATGCCAGCCTGACCTGTGGTAGCTGTGATTAAATTAACTTCGACTCCTTCACTAACAAGCTTGGCGATAGTTCCACCACAGCCAAAAGTTTCATCGTCAGGATGAGCAAAGATAAGGAGTACTTTCATAATTGTTAGTATTATACATCTTTAGGTTTTTTGTTATGATGCTGGTTAATTCTTAATTTCTAATTTAAAATTTTTAATGAATTTCTAAGACTCAATGATTTAAACTATAAAAATTAAATCATTTAGATTTGATTAAAAATTAAGAACTAAAAATTAAAAATTATTTTTAACTATGAAACTCTATAATTCCTACTCAAGTAAAATCGAGAACTTTCAGCCAAATAAGTCGAAAAGTGTAAAACTGTATGTTTGTGGGATTACTCCTTATGACACTACACATTTGGGGCATGCGTTTGTTTATGTACAATTTGATGCTTTGAAAAGATATCTGGAGTTTAAGGGATATAAAGTTACATACACGCAGAATGTGACGGATATTGATGATGATATCTTGAAGCGGGCAAAACGAGATAACGTCGATTGGGTAGAACTTGGTAATTCATGGACCGGAAAGTTCTTAAATGACTTAAAAGCTTTGAATGTACAGATGCCTGATTTTTATATTAAGGCTACGGAGGCTATGCCGGAGATTATTGAGATGGTTTCGGGGTTGATCCACAAAGACTTTGCTTACGAGAGTAATGGGAGTGTTTATTTTGAGGTTGCTAAGTTTTCTGAGTATGGGAAACTTTCTAAGTTTTCTGAAACCCAGATGTTGGTGCTTTTGAAAGAACGAGGAGGAGATCCGTATGATGCCAGTAAAAAAGCACCTCTAGATTTTCTTTTATGGCAGCCTTCAAAAGAAGATGAGCCGTTTTGGGAGAGTCCATGGTCCCGCGGCAGGCCGGGGTGGCATATAGAATGCTCGGCGATGATTAAGAAGACGCTTGGTGAGCAGATTGATATTCACGGAGGAGGATTTGATTTAATTTATCCCCATCATGAATCGGAACTGGCTCAATCCGAATCTTATTCAAGGAAGTCACCGTTTGTTAAGAATTGGATGCATATTGCGATGGTTTTTTATGAGGGAGAGAAGATGAGTAAGTCGCTCGGTAATTTGGTTTTGGTTTCGGAGCTTTTGAAGAAGTATTCGGCTAATGCGATTAGGTTAATGCTTTTAATGAATCATTATAGAAAGCCTTGGACATATACGGAAAAGCATATGGAGGAGGCGCAAAAGATTATGACTAAACTGGAAGAGAAGTTTAAAGGAACTGAGGTAGATTCTACACTGAAGAGTGGTCTGGAGGATTTAGAGAATAATTTTAATACTTCAAGAGCGCTTAGGAAATTAGTAGAGAAATCACATTCTGAACCTGCGCAGGTAAAAGCGAGGTTTGAACTTTTAGGATTTAGGTTTTGATTCCTCAAATTGTATTGGCCTCGTTCTTCTTTCAGTAAATTTAACTATATCACCAATTGCAA
Organism: uncultured Gammaproteobacteria bacterium; assembly: GCA_964399555.1. Classification (GTDB taxonomy): domain Bacteria; phylum Patescibacteriota; class Microgenomatia; order Daviesbacterales; family UBA10151; genus JACPKO01. The sequence continues at coordinate 2,808 of CAYNRM010000010.1, forward strand.
CAACTGTTTCTCCCAGTGGTAACCAATTCTCGCCTACTACATGAACTTTTTTGCCGCTATCTGGCCTTATCCATCGCCCAGCACCAATAGCAGCTAATCCTGCGAGGGGTTTAATCGAGCTAAACTCACCAGTTTCTTGATCCCGACCCGTTACTTCACACCTATCTGAAGGTTTAGGCTGTTTGAAGGAAACACCATTGATCTCACCTCCTTCGTAACCATGCATTTCCCTAAATTCTAAGCCATCTAGTAGTAGCTGGTATCTAAATCTGCTTGGATCTATCTCTTCATTAATTCCTCTAAATATTGCTTCTGCGTCTCTCCAGGCGACTGCATGAACGGGGTATCCATCATGTGCTCTCGCGGGATTAGTATTTTCCATGAAGTTTTGTCGAGACATTCTGCTCCAGGGACCGGCAGTCCTCATTATTTTGACATCCCTATTTAGATGATCGCTAAAGAAATCAGATAGACCTGGAACCTCTATACCCGCACCCCAATATTCCCAGACCTGAACAGGCCTTATTCTGGTCTGATCATCATTCTCTTCACCAAAATCCACAATTGTCTCTTTATTAAATGTAAATGTTAACTTCCCATCTTGGTTAATTTTAGGCACTGCTTTAGCTAATTCCCCTGTACCTGGAACAAATAGATTATCAGCAGGATTAACTCTGACTCTTTGGGTCAAAAAATGATGAAAACCTTGTTGTCCAGCCTCTTCTGACACTGCTACTAGTCCGTGATCTCTAATTTTTCCGTCAACGGTTTCTAAACCTGCTTTTGTCATTCTTGCTGTACTTAACTTAAGAGAACCGCCACCCTTTACTGGTTGTATCTGAATGTCGATAATTTTGGCTTCAGCATTCATATCCGGTATTGTGCTTTTTTATTTGCAGAAATTCAATAGTATTAATTTAAATTAGAAAGTTGGGTTTGGAGGACTTTGGTGAGGATGGCTTCTGTTTTTTTCATATAGACTACTTCGTATTTGGGGAAATAGAGGAAGATGGCGGGGGCTTCGTCGAGGAGGATTTTTTGGAAGTCCTGATATTTTTTCTTTCGGGTTTCAAAATCTGTTATTTTCCGGCCGTCTTCTAAGTCTTTATCAATTCTGGGAGAAGCGATTCTTGAAATATTGGTGCCGCCTTTTTGGGTGGAATGCCAGAGGGAATACTGATCCGGATCGGCCGGGATATTTTGGGTGATTAAGAGGGCCTGGAAGTTTTGGGGGATACCGGATTCGGCGCGGAGAACTGCTTTTAGGCCGAGGTTATTCCAGGATTCAATCACTCTCTCGCCTACTCCAGCTAAAGAAGTGGTTGCAGTCAGGGTTATGGTTTCGTCTTTGCCTTTCTGGACTTTTTTTAAATATTCTTCTGCTTTTTCATTATTGTTTAAAAAGTCTTTAGCATTTGGGTTAAATGCCCACGATGACGGAGACAAAGAAGTGTTTGCTATTTGCGTGTCTGCTATTTCGGGAGCACCAAAAGCTAAACCTAAGCGTAGATTTTCATCGGATAAATTTGGGTCCTCGGTATTTAGGAATATTGTTACGAGTTGAGTGAAATTGGTGAAACTTTTTACTGCCAGGTTATTGAAGTTAAGATCTGTGGTGTCATTTACACCCAAAAGTGCTTCTACTTCGCCTAATTTAAAAGCAGTTTTGGCAATTTTTTCATTGGGATAAAACGTTAGTAAAACTGTTGGATTCGTTTGGTCATCTGAGATAAATTCAAGTTTTTTTACAAACGGACCGTCTTTCTTTACAGATTCAATTTTATAAGGCCCTACTCCAACTAATTCAAAACCAAATGTTGAGTCAATCGATTTTCTTAAAATTGGTTTAGTCAGTAGAGTTGGAAAAGGGCTAAAAGTATCGACTAGTTTAAATTCTAGAGTTGAGTCATCAAGAGCTGTAATTTGAACATCAGGAATTGAGAGATAAATTTCTGAGGCTTTCACTGGTAAGCCATCTGCCCATTTCAGGTCTGGTTTTAATTTTACCTTGTAGAGGTTGGCCTCTTTATTAGATTCCCAACTTTCAGCTAGTTCAGCTGACGGAGAGCCGGTTTTATCTACCTTAATAAGCGGCTTTGAGATTAGATTAAGAACCACATCAGGTAAATCCCTCTCTTCGTGGGTACCCACTATTCCTTCAGAAAGTTCGTCCCTGTAATTAGCGTTAAAGAAATAATAGCTGGTTCCTCCTATTATTAGAATAATTATTAACAAAGAAGTTAAAAGCCATTTTTTACGCCTTAAAAAGGTCAGGATGAAATTTAAGAAAAAGGTCATACAGAATAGTTACTTAATGATAACGCCGATCAACGCAGTCAGTAAAAAGAGAGTTGCTACTATAATAGTAAGAATAAACAGAGTTTTTTCTGCTCCTCTTTTAGTTCCGTAAAATCCCATTTCGCCTCCAAATGTTGAACCTAAGCCCGCGCCTTTGGATTGCATCACCACAAGTACCACCAGGGCTATTCCTAAAATTATTTCAGTAATAAGAAAAAAGTTGTCCATTTATCTAGTGCTTGCCACTGCTTAGCCAATGCAAGAAGTGACTCGCAAATCCTATCATAAACGAGGCAATAATTGCTACCCAAAGCACAGTTAAATTTTGCGGGGGCAGTCCAACTCCCAGAACTTCTCCTCCAGGATAATTATAGGGAATTAATTTGAAGGCTGGGATTATGGTTGTGAGAAGGTAAAGGGCGATAACGTTTATAACCCAGGTAAAAACACCTAAAGTCAGGATATTTAAAGGAAGAAAAACAATTTTTAACAGAGGAATTATGATTATATTCATGCCCATTAAACCCAAAGCACCTATTGCTAAAGTTCTAAAACCTCCGGTGTAAGAGAATCCGGGGAAAAGTTCGGTGACTCCCCAGAGGATAACCAGATTAATTAGGTAATTGCGAAGGACAGTTTTGATCACTCAACCATTATATCAGGTACTCTAATGTCATTTAGGAAGGAAAGCTTTGGCTCTTAGTTTTTTGTGGTAGGTGATGGCGAAGCGGTGGGATTCGTTTCTGATTTTCTGGAGGAGGCGAAGGCCGAGGTTTTTTTTGGGGAGTTTTATTACTTCGCCTTCTGGCGGGTAGAGCCATTCTTCTCTTTTTGCCAGGCCGTAGATGGGAATTTTAGACACGTCATTGCGAGGAGGCATTTCCGACGAAGCAATCCCGCTATTGTCAGGGTTTTTGTCCGAAGCTAATGAAGAGTCCTTAGCGGACTGCGATTGCTTCGCCAATTCGTGGTCTCGCAATGACGCAGCGTGTTTGTCTATGATATCTTTTACTGAGGTTACCTGTCCCCGACCTCCATCAATTAAAAACAGTTGGGGTAGTGGCCATTCGTCGTGTTTTAAGCGGCGGCCCATCATTTCAGCGTGCATGGCGTAATCGTTTGGTTTGCCGGTGATTTTTATTTTAAATCTTCGGTATTGGGATTTATCGATTTCACCGTTTGTTAGTACGACCATGGAGCCGGTAGCCTCTTTGCCCTGGAAGTTGGATATGTCATAGGCTTCAATTCTTACCGGTAGTTCAGGAAGATTTAGGGCTTTTTGGAGTTCTTGTAGTGAGTTTTGATTTAAGTCTTCCAGGAAATTAGGATTTACGAGATAGTTGGAAATTTTTGCGGGAGCGGTTATGTAGTTTATACCTTCGATTATTTTTTTAACTTTCGCCGCGTCTTCGTATTCTAAATCTTTTGAATATAACTCCATTTCGTTACTTAATTCTTCGAGCAGTTCCTGTTTTTTGCCGTCTAAGAATTTAGAGAAACGGTTAACGACTTTGTTGTAATCTTCTTTTGAAATAGTTCCCACACAGGCGCCGGAGCATTGGTTTAAGTGATAATAAAAACAGGCTTTGCCTATTTTTGCGATAGTTCCGCTTCGCGTGTAACTATCTAATAAACCACGGCCTTTTATTTTATTAGTTCTAGAACCTAGAGGGTTTGAGCACCAGGGGAAAACACGTCTCAATTTTTTTAGAGTGGTTTTGACAGTGGTTGCTGAAGGGTAAGGGCCAAACCATTTTTTTACTTTGATTAAGTCTTTTTTGCGGGCAGTTATGACTTTGGGATATTCCTCATCGGTTACTACAACATATAGATAGTCTTTATCGTCTGTCAGGCGGATGTTGTAGAGAGGCATGAATTTTTTTATGAGATTAGCCTCAAGGATTAAGGCTTCGATTTCAGACTGCACGATGATTGTTTCGGCGGAGACTATGTTTTCTACTAATTTGGCAGTTTTGATATTTTTCCAGGTGTTGTTGAAATATGAGGAAACCCGACTATAAAGATCGACAGCTTTACCCACGTAAATAACTTTCCCGTTTTTATCTTTGTAGATATAGATTCCGGGCTTATGAGGGATTAGGTCCTGGGTGATGAATGATGGGAGCATAGATGTTGATTTTAACAAAATCTCGGGTATTTAGAAATTAAAGGTTCTTTAAGCTTTGCTTTAATCTCGGAATGTCTTCTTTCACGGTTTTCCAGACAACTTCAAGATCAACATCGTCATATCCATGAAGTAAAAAATTCCTCATATTTATTGCTTCTTTTATTGGAAAACTTGGGTTTTTACTCGCGAATTCATTAGAAAGCCTTTTAACGGCTTCACCGATTATTTCCAGCTGTCTGATGACTGCATCATGGCGCATATCTTCCCTACTAAAAGTCTTGATGTCGGTGTTTTTAACATAACTTTCTATTTTTTCAATAGCTTTGAGAATATCCCTCAGATAGACCTGATTATCTTTTTTCATACAAGGTGATGAGGTCTTTTTGTATATAGCTTTTTACAGGGTCTTTTATTGAGTTTCTTAAAACCAGATCGACTTTTTTTTCAAAAATATTCTCAAATTTTTCCTGTATGCGAGACAACTCAAAGAAGGATTTTGTTTCTTTGAAATCAACAAGTATATCAATATCACTGGAGCTTTTAGCCTCACCACGGGCATTAGATCCAAACAGTCCCAGAAATAATATGTCTTCCTGGTTGCAAATTTTATTAATGGCATTTAGATAAAGTTGTATTTGCATACAGGAATTATAACATTCTCAAATCTTCACTTAGAGTTTTTTTGCGGTTTTGTGGTGGATGAGTAGGATGAGGATATAGAAAAGGGCGATCATTATTAGGGCGCCGACGATTTCTAGAGCGAAGATTTTGTATGAGAGGATGGGGGCGACAGTTATTACGCGGGTATCGGTAACTCCGGCGAATTTTACCTGGAAAGCGTCCTGGTAGGAATGCCAGATAGCTCCGGTTTTTAGATTGAATTCATATTCCAGATTCCCGTATGGAGGGATTTCGGGGGTGTTTATTAATTTGGTGGTGATCGGTTGCTCGCCTGAGAATTCGAGTAATATTTTCGAGGTATCAATTTGGAGAGTGGTTGCAGGAAAGGGGGCGTTGCCTAAGTTTTTGACAGTGACCCTAGCTTTAGCGGGGAATCCGGATAAAATTTCTTTATCGACAATAATATCTAACTCTGCTCCTTTTTCCTCAAATAATTCGGGATCGTAAATTTTGGTTTCAATGCTCGTAGGCAGTAAAAAATTATCGTCGGTACTCGAGAAAGCTAATGCCAAATGGTTTAGGTCATTAAAAGCGAAGAAGTCGGAACCCGCGGTAGTGTTTTCCCAGGTGGGATCAGAGATGACCCAACCCTGGTTGGGGTCGTAAAATTCTAACCAAGTGTGTAAATTTTGATTTGAAAAAGAAAGCGGTTTACCATTGCCACTTTTCAAAGCAAAGCCTATTACCTGGCGTGTGGGAATATTTGAAGCCCGTAATAGAGCTGTTTCCAGGTCGACAAATTCTGAAGCCAAGGCTTTTTCAGGATTATTCAAAGCGGTAATGCTGCCGAATCTGACGAAATCATTTTTTTCTATACGACTATAATCAAACTGTAAAAAATTAGAGACATATTTGTCGATTAACCTGGCTTTGTCAAAATCGTCTGCTTGATTTTCCTTATCCTGAAGAATCTCTGACAATTTGGCTTTAATATTTGGGTTGTTCTTATCCCAGTACTTTGATTCCTTAGTATAAAAAGCTCTTTCAGCTTCAGTTAAAACATCTTTCTTTTGGCTTTTAAGGAAAGTTTTTAAATTTCCTTTTACTTTTACTTCATATTCCTGACGTGGATTAACTTTAAATATTGCTAGGGTATTTCCTATTTCATCTTTGACGGTGTTCTCTGGACGGGGTTCGATGGTTTGGATATATGCTTTTTGATAGGCTGAACTACCGGGAATTACAACGTTAACGTATTTTGGAAAAATACCATCATTACTTAGTATGTATGAGGTTTGAAACTCAAATCCTAAGTCGCTGCCGAAGATAGCTGATATTCCGGAGGTTAATAGTTCATTTTGATTAAAATTTAGGTTTATTTTTCCTCCTGATTCAGTTATACGATTAGGTTTGGGAGAGATAAAATCCGGGTCCGAGAAGGAAGTAGGGACCAAAAGATTTAGATTTAGGCTCTCCACTTGCGTTTGCTGACTAATTTTAGGCAGGTTTATATTCCAAATTTTTCCTAAATTGCGGGCAATAGAGCGGTCTTTGAACTTTAAAGTCCAGGTATACTCTTTATTCAAACCAATTATTTGTTGATTGGAAAAATTTACGATTACTTTAGTATTGGAGTTTTCCTGTGTGGAGCGAACTTCTAGAGCACCTTGAGTGTCGCTTGCGGCGAGGTCAGAGATATCGGTTCCAGGCAATGTTATAGAAAAACTCGATGGGAAAAATTTATCAGTGAGATTTTTTAGTTTAACTATTTCTGTGACTTCAGTGTTTCCGTCTTCTGAAACTGAATAAGTTATGTCGTAGGAGGTGGAGAATTCGTTGGCTGCTTCAGTACTAGAACTAATAAATAAAAACAGAACAGTTAATATTAATACTGCGAGGAATTTTTGAATCACATCTTAATTGTAGCAAAACAAATTTACTGATGCAGAAAACTGTAATCAGAAATTGTCATCTTAACATCTTGATGCTAAATTGTTAGATTTAATTAATGCAAACAACAGTTAGAACTACTATTCGAATTCGCAAAGACTTAATTGACCAATCCCGCTTAATTGCGCTTAAGAAAGGTGTTTCTTTACAAGAGATAATTAATGATACTTTGGCAATGGGGTTTCGCCATGTATCCGATTTAAATTCTGTTCAAGAAGCAATTAGACGTCTGGACGAATTCCGTGCAAGCCAGGCAGGGAAAAAGATTAGTTTGAAAAAGCTTCTTGAGGAAAGTAAACGAGATTTACGTTGAAAAAATTTCCGACAATACTTCTTGACTCATCAGTTCTTGCCAAGTGGATTTTTCTGGATGAAAATAATGGGATTGCTGATGACATTAAAACAAAGTATTCTCTAGGGCAATTATCTATTGCCGTCCCAGTGCTATTATTTTACGAAATTAACAATCTTTTAGAGTCAGCTGTTAGGTCTAGAAGGATTGAGCATGATGACGCGTTATAAGCGCTTGATGATTTTCTAGCTCTAAATCTAACCGCATACTCCTCAGAGTCTCTTTTAAAAAGAGCCTTGAGGATTGCCTTAAGTTTTGATATTTCATCTTATGACGCTTCTTATTTAGCTCTGGCAGAGGAATTAAAGATACCATTTATAACAGCTGATCAAAAACTTATAAACAAGGTTGAAAGTAAATTCTTAGTTAGTCTTAAGGATTTTGCACTTTAATTATTGACAGATACCCCTTAAACTAAGACAAGATTCTCTAACTTTTGTTAAAATACCCGGAATCTAGAAAGGAGTACTTTTTATGCATAAGATGATCTCCTCAGAAATAAAACATGAGGTTTTGAATAAGGCTAAAAGTGGAGAAAAGGTGTCCAGTTTAGAACATCAGTATGGGTTCAGTATCAAAACCAATTACGCCTGACTAAGAGCTGATACTGGTGAAGCTGTTGTTTCGGTTATCCAATACAACAAACTCAAAAGGGAAAATGAAGAATTAAAGAAATTAGTAGGTGAAATATCTTTAACCTTAAGTTTTGGGAAAAAAATTGAGCTTGTTCTAACTGGTAATTTAAAAGTAGTCAGAGCAGAGGCTTTGAGAATTAACAGGAAGAATATTTACTACCAAAGAAATAAGCAGACAGTTAAAGATCAGCTTTTAAAAGGAAATATTGAAACTGTTTGGATCAAATATCCCTCATATGGTCATAAAGACTGGGTCTTCATAAGATTAACCATAAAAGAGTGCTGTGGGTGATGAAGATCTTTGGTCTTAAACCACCCAGAAGGAAGAGCCATTTTTACACTACCAGGTCAACCAATCACCATACTTACCAAAACTTAATTAAAGGCTTTGTCCCAACCAGATCAAATCAACTATGGTGTTCAGATTTAAGCTACATTAAGTTTCAGGGTAAATTCTGGTATCTGGCAACTATTGTAGATATATTTACCAGACAGGTAGTAGCTGCTCAAATTGGGAATAACAGAACAGTGAGTTAGTTTTAAAAACAGTTAAACTGGCTTTAGTAAACACCAGTCAGGTACCACAGCTTTTTCACTGCGATCAGGGTACTGAATTTATGGCTAAATTAGTCACTGATTACCTGGAAAGTCTAGGAACTCAAATATCAGTTTCAGATAAAGCTTCACCCTGGCAGAATGGTTACCAGGAATCTTTCTTTGGTCGTTTTAAAGAGGAAGCTGGTGATTTCAACAGGTTTGAAACTGTGGGAGAACTGATTGAAGAAATTTATGGGCAAATTAACTACTACAACTTTGACAGAATTCACACTGCTTTAAAAATGCCACTTGCCGTTTATGCTAAATTAGTTACAGAATAATGTCTTAACAAAAGGGGTACTTGACAAAGCGTATTGCCAACACCAAGTGGATATCAGCGGTTACGACTACTTTCATCTACAATTTTTCCTTCTATAATTTTTTCTTTATCAAAATCAGACTGGTGTAATCTCCTTTTAGGCTCTTGGTTTTTAATCATCTTTCTCAAAATATAAAAAAGTACCAGAGGTACAATGGATAAAAATATTTTCCTTATTATGACAAATGGAATCATAGGCCCTCCTTTAATATGCCGGAAAAAGCGAAGCTAAGAAGCTAAGAAGCTAAGAAGCTAAGAAGCTAAGAAGCTAAGAAGCTAAGAAGTATAATTGTTATGATAATAATGACAAGCCACTTTTTAGAATTCATTGTTCGATTATACTCACTATGACCCTGAGTTTATCGGATGGGTCATTGTCGCAGCTCACCCAAGATTTCTCCCAGTCTCTTTATCTCTTCTCCGTATCTGGTCCAATCTCCCTCCCGTTGCGCACGGATAGCAGCTTCATAGCTTTCATTGGCTTGGTTCAGGAGACCTTCTTTGGTCATACCTGCCTCGCCGGTAGGAGGGTCTGTAGGTGCTACTCGGGCAGGTGTATCTCCGGATGGTTTGGTTTGATCCTCCGCAATGCCAAAGATTTTAGCCAGTCCCGCCTCTAGTGTTTCTTCCATGGCAATTTTGTTTTCGTAGGCAACGATAACCCGTTTGAGTTCTGGAATTTTTCCCGTCGCAGCCTTAAGGTAAAGCGGCCGGACGTAGACCAAAGACTCCTCTATTGGAATGACTAGGAGTGAACCTTGAATTACCTGAGAGCCACCTTGATCCCAAAGTGAGATTTGTCTACTGACCTCAGCGTCCTGATTGATCCTACCGATAATCTGCTTGGGACCAAATATTAACTTATCTTTAGGGAATCGGTAAACAACGAGCTTGCCGTATTCTTGCCCATCGTTTCTGGCAACCATCCAGGCAGAGAGGTTGTCTTTTGCCCTGGGCGTGAACGGTAACATCAAAATAAACTCCTCTGTTTTTTCACCCGGAAGTTTCATAATCATGTGTCGTGGATTCATTGCTGGAATCCCACCTTCTGTTTGTGCCTGACCTTCTTGAGCAATAGCAGGGATTTCCCACTGATCCTCTTTGTTATAAAAAACTTGCGGGTCATCCATATGGTAAGTAGTGTAGATTGCAGTTTGCAGAGTAAAGATATCCTCTGGATAACGAAGGTGGGGAATCAATCCCTTGGGCATTTCCTCAAGTTTTTGAAAGGTTTTGGGAAATATCTTAGCGTAGGTTTTGATAATTGGATCATCCAAATCGGTTTGATAAAATTTGACTGTCCCATCATAAGCGTCTACCACTACCTTGACTGAATTTCTAATATAGTTAACGTTACCCCCATTTAGCGGTAGCGGTTGGGAATACGGATACCGATCGGTTGAGGTATAGGCATCAAGTATCCAGTACATTTTTCCCTCAGCGATTACAAGATATGGGTCACGGTCAAGTTTAAGAAACGGAGCAATTTTACTAACTCTTTCCTTTATATTACGGTAATACATGATACGGCTTTCCGTTGTAATATCACTTGATAGAAATAGTTTCAGTGAACCAAAACGTATTGCATACATTAGCCGTCGTATAGGAGAATTAATTTCAACGCCACCCCTTCCTGCATAGTTGCTATAGACATTCTCTTCACCTTTGGGATAATCAAATTCTTTGGATTTGGTTTTGACCACAACATACTCATTAGGGATTTCCCCATAGTAGACTTCAGGCCTTGTGATCTCAAGTTCTTTGACTTCGGATTTTGGAGGTAAATCTTTGACAAAGAGCACCGGCAATCCTTCCGGAGTAACCTGGTTGACAGGTCCTGCAGCAATACCATAGCCGTGAGTAAAAGTAAGCCGCTCATTAATCCAGTTTTTATTCGGTAGGCTGTCGGAAGCTAGTTCCCTGGGAGAAAGCATAATTTGGCGGAGTTCATTGTTAATTGTATAGCGATCATTATCAACTGATGAAAACTCGTAGTACGTTCTGATTTCCTGGATTTGAGAAAAAGTAGAGAGCAACGGTTCTCTGTCCCAAAGCCTCACATTTTTGATGGTTAGTTGGTTGGCAGTTATATCTGCTGCCGTAATCGGTTTATCCGCGACTATTTCCCGTTCTTCCACTTGGTCCAAACCATAAGCCTTATTGGTAGCCTCAATGTTGTGTTTGATAAACGGTGTTTCTTTGGTAAGCTCATTGGGCGCAACGATCAGTTTTTGAAAGACCGATGGGATAATCCAAGACACAAATCCGACTATTACAGTCAGGAAAATCACCCCTACAAGCGGGGCTATTTTCCCACTAATCCCATAAAATAGCGCCAGAACTGCAGCCAAACCATACACAAAAACGGAAATGTGCAAGATGGGCACCATGACATTGGCATCGGTGAAGGCAGCACCAAAGACCGGACCACTCTGAAGGGTAAGCAGATTATAGAGCGAAAGATACGTATCAATAGCAGTAGTAGTCAAGAAGAGAGCCAAGAGTATGCCGACATGCAGTCTGGCTTTCGGATCGGAAATTGAATTTTTTGCCGATTTTGGAATCAGACTCTCAGGTTTTACGGTCAAGCGAGAGAGGTCAAATTTACCTAAGATACTTGATAGATTGAGGCTGCCCCGCAGAATGTAGATTGCGCCACAACCGATGAGGGATATTAGAATAACGGTATTTATCAGACCAAGCCCCAAAGAAAAAACAGGGAGAGAAAAAACATAAAAAGATACGTCCTGGTCAAATAACGGGTCTTTTTGACCAAACGGCGTGCTTGATAGAAATTTTAAAATATCGTACCAACTGCTCGCGGCAATAAGACCGATAAAAAGGGCAATAACACAGCTTAAAATAATCCCGAGCTTTCCGACTATACGGTTATTCAGGTTTAGGGGTTGATTGATACCGATGAGAGCTCCAGGAATGGCTGCCATCCACGGTATTTTCGAACGCACGGCAAAAAATAAGTTTGTAAGAAAAAAGATAGCAGCGATAATACCTGCTACAGCTCCTACAATGATTTTAGTGCTGAGGGATGTGATAAAAACTTCTGTGAGTTCTACTTCCTGATACCACCACCAATCGGTAATCAAGGAAACAATGCTTGAGAAGAAGATAAAAGCAATAACTACTATTCCTAAGAATGCCCAGGAAAAAAATTTGGTGAATTTCATAAAACCGACCAATCTAGTCTTGGCCGATTATAATTGATGATGGTTCGCGGCTCTAAAACATATGTTTTTGACCATTCGTTTTATTGCTCCGCATCACCCAAGGCGATGTTAGACTAATGTGTAGTATAGCATAAGTCCCTGCTTGCTACATCTTCACGAGTTTTGGGATCATCAAGCGTGCGGTTTTGCAATATAAGTATTCTGCCTTTATATCTTTTTAGGAAAAATCACTGATAACAGGAGCGAGATACCCAAAGTACCAATAATTATACTAAAGGAAATGAGAGGTAAAAGATGAATACCAAAAAATGTCAAAAGCATTTTCGCTCCGATAAAAATAAGGACAAAAGATAAACCTTTTTGTAAATGATGAAATTTATGTAAAACGTTTTGTAGCAGAAAGAAAAGCGCCCGAAGCCCCATCACGGCAAAGATATTAGAGGTAAAGACAATAAAAGGATCCTGAGTGATGGCAAATGCCGCAGGGATAGAGTCAACCGCAAAAATAATATCAGTTGTTTCTACGAGAAGCAAAATCATAAATAGCATAGTAAAATGTAGTTTGCCCTGTTCACGAACGAAAAACTTTCCGTTATGATGGTTGACCGTAAAAGGTAAATATTTTTTTGCAAACCTGAATATTATGTTTTTTTCAAAATTGATGTGCTCTTCTTTCTTATCCTTAAAAAGCTTGATACCTGTATAAACTAGGATTGCTCCGAAGATATACATCACCCAATGGAACTGACTGATGATAAACGCACCCAGTACTATAAAAATAGCCCGAAACAAAACTGCTCCCAGAATCCCCCAAAAAAGGATTCTATGATGATACTTTTCTTCAAGCTTAAAAAAGCTGAAGATCAGCATGATAACAAAAAGATTATCGACTGAGAGCATCTTTTCCACGACATAAGCACTCATAAATGACGTTGCTTTTTCAGAACCGAGAAAAAGGAGAATAAGAAAAGCAAAGCAAAATGATATTGCCACCCAAAAGATAGATTGAATTAAGGCAGATTTAGGCCCTATTACATGTGCGCGGCGATTAAAGTAGCCAAGATCCACAACTAGAAACCCTATAACAATAACCCAAAAAAGAATAAAAAGATATTGCTGAGCGTCCATAGTGTTAAAAAATTATACAGTATTTTTAGTGGAAAAAGCTCGTGTTGTAAAATATCAAAAATGAAAATTAGCTATTTGTAATTCCCACTTATTTTTATCCATAACATTTTTAGTATTTCCTCATTCGTAAGATGTGTGTCTTTTTCTGACAGCCACAATTATCAACTTTCCAGTTAGAATAAATTGATGGGCTGTTTTGGATAAGTACGCCCTCACTCCTAAGAACGTAATTGAAAGTTTCATAAGCTCTGCGTTGGTGATACGGAGAGTTAACTAAAATAAGGCTTCTTATGCCTTGAGATTTTACAATCTCTTTGGTAATAGAGCATTTTCGTATGTGTTGGCCGCCATCTCCTCAAGTATGACTGCCTTATTTGGAATCCCGGAACGTGAAGCTTCAAGCTGCATAGCAAGGGCGTTTGATGTAAAACCCTCTTTGGCTGCACCAGAGAGAATTAGCTTGGGAGCAAATCCTTGCTTATAGAGGTCAGCTGCGTGTTTTATCCTGTCACTAACACCACTTACGGGACTGTTGACGAATTAGCCAAGTAATTTGTTTTGATACAGTTTGAATATGTCCTCTGCTCAGGGTAAACTTTCCCCTAAAGTTGAAGAACAAATCTTTAATTCTGCAGTAGGTTTAGACCATGCCTACAGAAAACTAAACAAACTAATTGACTTTGACAGTTTAACTACTCCACTGGAGCAGTTATCCAGCCCTTTGGGACAACATGGTATTCCTATTGTTAAAGGTGTTAAGGCCATGCTGCTGCAGTTTTGGGAAGATTACTCAGACAGGGAGATGGAACGGGCTGTCTGTGAGAACTTAGCCATCAGGTGGTTTTGTGGTTTTTCCTTGATTGAGAAGACTCCAGATCATACATATTTCTGTAAACTTAGGAAAAAGGTTGGTACTAAAAGACTGGCTAATATGTTCAACTTCATCAATGATGAGCTGCAAAGACAAGGGTTGCTTGGTAATATCTTTTACTTCATTGACGCTTCAACCATTATCACCAAAACTGCCCTGTGGGAAGAAAGAGACAAAGCCATTAAAGATGGCCATGACAAACTTAATAATCTGGTTGTCAAAGATTACGCAGCTGATAAACAAGCCAGATGGTGTCAATTGCCATCTAAATTCCATTTTTAACCTACTACAAATTTTCTAACTGTTTAACTACCGGTATTCACTCTAATTTTTGATCAAACTCTAGAAAGATTTTCATCATTCGTCAACAGTGCCTTGATAACAGCTTCTGAATCTCTAATTAGACGTGATGAATTACCAAGAAGAATGGTAGGTGAGGTTAACAGACTTGCAGCTGTAATCGATTACCTTAACCAAGCTATCAACAAGGCTTAAATCATTAAAGCATCTTGGCCAAATATTGGCCGGTGTAGGATTTGGGGTTGGCGGCTATTTCTTGGGGGGTGCCTTCGCCGATTAGAGTCCCGCCGCCTACTCCTCCTTCGGGGCCAAGATCGATTATCCAGTCGGCGTTTTTGATGACGTCTAAGTTGTGTTCGATAATAATTACTGAGTTCCCAAGATCTACCAGGCGACGGAGGATTTTTAATAATCTTTCTATATCGGCAAAATGCAGTCCGGTTGTTGGTTCGTCGAGGATATAGACTGTACGTCCTGTTTGGCGCTTTGATAGTTCAGAGGACAATTTGATTCTTTGGGCTTCGCCTCCGGATAAGGTGGTAGCTGATTGACCGAGCCTGATGTAACCTAAACCAACCTCATTTAATACTGTGAACTTGTTTTTAATTTGCGGTATATTGGCGAAGAAATCGAGAGCTTCTTCGACAGTCAAATCCAGAACCTGAGAGATATCTTTATCTTTGAAATGGATTTCTAAAGCTTCGCGGTTGTAACGCTTCCCTTCGCAGCCTTCGCAAGTTACAAAGACGTCAGGAAGAAATTGCATTTCAATTTTGATTTGTCCGTCGCCTTCGCAAACCTCGCATCTTCCGCCTTTAACGTTAAAGGAAAACCTGCCTGGACCATAACCTCTGATTTTGGCTTCGGGGCTGGCAGCAAATAGCTCTCTAATGAATGTAAAAGCTCCAGTATAGGTGGCGGTGTTGGAACGCGGAGTCCTGCCTATTGGAGACTGATCAACCATAACTACCTTATCGATATTCTCAAGACCTAAGATTTGCTGGTGTTTGCCAGGGCGGTCTTTGGAGCGGTAGAATTTTTGAGCGAGGGATTTATATAAAATGTCATGCACTAAAGTAGATTTTCCTGAACCTGAGACGCCAGTTACTGAGATTAACTTACCTAGGGGGAATTTTACTGAGACATTTTTTAAATTGTGCTCGGAAGCGTTTACTACTTCCAATACTCCAGCATCAGGTCGGGTCGGAGTCTGAGCGAATATCTCGATTTTCTTTTTGCCCGAGAGGTATTTTCCGGTTAGCGAATCGGGATTTTCTAAAATTTCTTGTGGGGTTCCGTGGGCGACAATTCTCCCGCCGTGTTCACCTGCTCCGGGGCCGATTTCGAACATGTAGTCGGACTCGAGCATGGTTTCGGCGTCGTGCTCATTGACTATAACCGTGTTTCCCAATTCCCTTAACTTTTTTAATGTGGTAATGAGTCTGGTATTGTCTCTTTGATGCAGGCCGATTGATGGTTCATCCAAAACATAGAGAACTCCTGAAAGACCCGAACCGATTTGTGAAGCCAGTCTGATTCTTTGAGATTCACCACCGGCTAGAGTCATTGAGGCGCGGTCCAGGGTTAAGTAGTCAAGGCCGACATCGACCAGGAATTGGAGCCTGGATTGGATTTCTTTTAATACAGCTTTACCTATTTGGACTTCTCTTCCGGAGAGAATACCGTTTGATTGATTTTCGGCTTTTTCGCCTTCCGGAACCGGGGCTTCTGAGATTCTGCCAAGTCTTTTTACCCATTCTAAAGCTTCTTTATTTGCCATGGTTGTCACTTCGGCGATATTCAATTGGTCGACTGTGACTGAGAGGGACTCATCTTTAAGCCTGGCGCCTTTACACTTTGGACAAATCTCTCTGACCATATATTTTTCTATTTCTGATTTTACCCAGTCCGATTCAGTTTCGCGGTAGCGTTCTTTAAGATTTTCACTTAGTCCTTTGAAGGTTGAGTGGAAACTAGTCCATCTACCCTGACGGTTTTTGCCTTCGACGTTAAATTCTTTTTTGCCGGCACCATAAAGCAGGACTTTTCTGGCTTCTTCGGTTAGTTCACCTAGTCTGGTGCTCATGGTGTAACCATATTCTTTTCCGACTGCCTCAATTAATCTGGTAAACCAGGTTTCACTGGTACCTAGCTTACTCCAAGGGAGAATTCCTCCTTCTAAAATTGAGAGTATGGGATTTAGGATTGATTCGGGATCTATCTCAAGCAAAGAGCCAAGCCCAGTGCATTCTGGGCAGGCGCCGTGAGGGGAATTGAATGAGAACAATCTTGGTTCAACTTCAGATAAAGCAATATTGTCAACAGGACAAGCGAATCTTTCTGAGTAAAGATGGTCGCTGACTTTTTTGGGATTGATTGGGAATTCCAGTGAAGCATCAAGGACTTCGGAAATGATTACTGAACCTTCACCCATTTTGGCTGCTGTTTCAATTGATTGGGATAATCTCGAGTAATTACTTTGCTCTTGAACACTTTTTTTGTCCAATGCTAAACGATCGACTACGACTTCTATTGTGTGTTTATTATTTTTCAGAAGCATGAAGTCTTCGGATAACTCTCTTAAGTGACCATCAATTCTTACTCTGGAAAAACCTTTTTTGCGGAGATCTTCGAATAGAGAGGTAAATTCCCCCTTGCGATCCTTAACGATGGGAGCCATGACGAAAAAGCGGTATTGTTTTTTTGAGGATTCTTTAATTTTAGTTATTACTACTTCAGCTATTTGCTGGACGCTCATTCGGGAGATTTCCCTCCCGCAAACCGGACAATGAGGATGGCCGACTCTGGCGTAAAGCAGCCTTAAGTAGTCATAAATTTCAGTTGTGGTGCCGACTGTCGAACGAGGATTATGCGAGGCAGCTTTTTGGTCGATTGAGATTGCTGGTGAGAGGCCTTCGATATAGTCGACGTCGGGTTTGTCCATGATGCCCAAGAATTGACGGGCATAGGAGGAAAGAGACTCAACATAACGTCTTTGGCCTTCAGCATAAAGGGTATCGAAGGCAAGTGAAGATTTACCTGAACCTGAGATTCCGGTGAAGACAACTAACTTGTTTTTTGGAATCTCCAGATCAACATTTTTGAGATTATGTTGCCTGGCTCCTTTGATGATTATCTTGTCGTTTATCATATATTTACGTCATTGCGATACCACGGAGTAGAGAAGCAATCTCAGAACGCTGGGGATTGCTTCGTCGTCTTGAGACTCCTCGCAATGACGGAGCTGAAGGACGAAAATTAAGCA
>CAYNRM010000011.1:0-20322 GCA_964399555.1 uncultured Gammaproteobacteria bacterium
GCCCTACTCTCCTCTACATCTTAGCCTTTTTCATTTACATTTTTAGTTCACCTTTTCAGGGTTAAAACATCACTGTCTTAACTCTTTTTTAGAACAAATGTAAATCTTCTAAGTATATAAAAGTTAGCCTTATTATGATGTAAGACTATCTTTTAATAAATTATTTGAGTGCGAAACCTTATTCTTCCAAGCAATATGCTATATAAGAAAATACTGTGAAAAATATAAGAGTTCCATACAACACCCACACTGAGGAGGTTTGTATCTCTAAATAATTATAGGGTATTATTAGGGATAATAGAAAATTTATTCCCGTGAATACAAAGATTAGTATTACAGGAATTACTATAATTCCTGTTACGATTTTAATTAGTTTTTTCATTATTTAGTTTTAGTTTTAGTGATTATTGTTATAAGAGTGGAACTAAAAACATGTTCAAACTTCTTATAACAATAAAGAAAGGGCTTTTACACCCTTTCAAAAAAACAAAACAAAAATCATTTAAATATATCCGTATTCCCTAAGGAATGCAGAATCACACTGTATTAATATGTAACCCTTTTGGGTTACAAAATTAAACCATTCGCCAGCTTTTACGGCTAATAGTCTAAATGTATTAAATTCAGCAACACTGAGTGGTATTTGGATCATATAAAAAATTTTACTGGTTTAAAAAAAAGAGAAGGGACATAGTCCCTCCTCTATTAGCTTATGCAAGTGAAGCTTCAGCAAGTGCTATTTGTAAGTTCACTATCTTCAGTTTTCCTGCCTGTAAGGCAGGAACAAATCCTTCAAATCTATTGAAGGCGTGTTCATTTATTCTTTCAACGCCTTCAGCGTCAGTATATTTGTCCCCTACTACTACTGGAGAGTAGGTAACAGTGTCACCCACTGAAAGGTTTTTAGAAATGGTTGAATTCATTGAAGACCCATCTTCAAGAACTGCAATCATGGCTCCGAGTTTATTAACTCGGAAAAACTTAACAATTGATATTTTCATTGTATTAAAAATTTTGAGAGTGAAATTAAGCGGGGGCATCGTGCCCAAAGTTTTTAAGGCATACCTGATGTTGTGGAGGTACTAACCCTGTATTTTTTCCTAGTTTTCCTATTTTTTTTTAAAAATTTTTTTCAAACCACATCTTATAATTTCTCCTTTATACCCAATAAAGGTTATTATTTTAATCAAAAAGCTAACTTTTTGTAATAAATATAGACAATAACATTACATCTCCTCCTCTCCCCCCATATTTTCTAATCAATTTAAAATTGTGGATAACTTTTTTTATCTTAGTTAGACTAAGGGTACAAGGCTTTTAAACAATAAAATCTTGCCTTCCTCCCCCTACAAATCACCCCATTTGATTTTTTTGTTGTATATTTGCATCAGCATTGTTTAATCTCTGTGAGGGAAACCTGTCATCAGAAAAAAATAATTGCTGAGTTGAATTAAAATTACATTTAGCGAGAGGATAAAAAGCTATCAAGTATGCTCCTCCAGAGGTTGACCACTAAACTAGTAAATGACTAACAATTTTAATTTGGCTTTCTTACAGCAAGGAAAAGAAGATTCTGTTGCTGCAAGGAAGTGGTGTCTCCGACAAGAAGAGAACTAAAAAAGAAATTAAGTAAAACACATTATAAAATATGCAGAGGGGCAGAGTATGGCTATTAAAAAAAGAAGCCTATCAGTAGCTAAGAGATTTAGAAAGAAACTCTTAAAGACTAGAACAAAATCAGAGATTGAATTTGAAAAACGATTAAAAGAACTAGGAATTAAATATGAAACACAATATATAGTGTTTGTTTCAGATACAAGATTTTTTATCTTAGATTTCTTTTTTTCTGAATTAAATTGGGGTTGTGAAATAGATGGGAGTTGGCATACCCTTCTAAAAACTAAAAAAAGAGATAAATGGAGAACGAAGCTTTTATTAACTAAAGTAGAAAAAGTAATAAGGATTAAAAATAAAGATATATGGAAAATAAATCTAGAAAAAATACAAAACCCTGCATATTAAAAGTTCCTATTTATGAAATAGAAATTGAAGCTTATACACATTCTGAAGCCTTTGAAAAATACTATAAAAGAGCAGGAATAAACATAAGTAGCACTGGCGCTAATCTTTTAGGATATGCTTGGGACATTGAAGATAAAAATGGTGACATTAGATTCCTTCTTTGTATTCCTGATATATATGACAATAAAACCATTCTTACTATTGTTCATGAAGTTGATCACATAGCCTGGATGGTATTAAACTATGTGGGTATTCAACCTACTTATAATGAGCATGAATGCCACACTTATTTAATGGAACATATACTACAAGAATTACAAAAGAAATATTACAAATTGTAAGCATTAAGCTTACAACAGACATAACATTAAAAAACTATAGGTATCTTTACATTATGAAACCAGTTATAAAATCAACATACAAGGTGGATGAGTTTGAATTCTGGCAACTCTATTTCAAAATTCAGAATGTTTACATGGACAAACCTTTATCACCACATGAGATCAATACAGCAGCTAAGATATGTTCAAAACCATTAACATTCTTATTAGACACAAAGAAAGCACCTCAAAACAGAAGCAGATATAATGAAATTTCTACAGAGTTAAAAATAAGTCGCACTCTCATCTATCAAATTATTAATAGTTTAATAGTTAAAGGTGTTCTTAAAGAATCTACAGATGGTTTTCTTGAGTTTAATAATAAAGTCTGTAATATAAGAAAGGGATTAAAAACAGGAGTAAAAGAATTTGATTATACATTTGAATTTGAAATATTATGATATTAGACGACATTGAAATAGCAATTAAGAAAGCTAAAAAAGAAGGTAAGACTCCTCATTATTTAAACTTAGATAGATTTACCTATGCTCAATTATTAGAAGCTAGGAATATGGAAACAGAAGATATTAAAGTACATGGAGGATTAAAAGTGTTAATCTCTCCTGAAGACGAAGGTAAAATTGAAATACTATGACAAGAAAAGAACAAATGACTAACTTACTGGACACATTTAGAAAGGATGAATTAATAAACATTATTAGAACATATCCTCATTTAGATTTAGAACATGCTCCTGAAAAACTAGAAGACATGGCTCATGATAAAGTAGTAACACTATTAACTGATTTAATGCAACTCAATGACTAAAAAACAATTAATAGTAAAATTATTAAAAGAAGATAAAATTAATATAGAAGAAATGTTAATACTATTAGAAGAAACAATTGTAGAAAAAACAATATATGTTCATGTTCATCCTTCAACTTATTTTCCTCCATCTCCTAGTGATGCTTATTATTCTACAGGACTAAATTTACACATTGACTGATTTGTTTAATTTAATAATACTAATAACACATGCTTATCAATTTAGAAAAAGTATATACAGAAATAGCAAAAGAAATTGGAATAGATAAACAATTAGTAAAAGATGTTATTAACCATAAACACAGATGGTTGAGAACACAATTAGAAAGAGTAGATAATATACATATACATGATCAATTTTGGGGAACATACAAAATCATGCCTGGTGTAGTAGCTTCTTTTTTAAATAAATATCCTAACGATTATATATTAAATAATATAAAAAAAAACTATGATGAAAATAATGAAAGATGATATATCTGCACAAACTTTAGATTTTGATGCCAGTTCTATATCAGATGAATCCGTAACAACAAATAAAAATTTTTTAATTCTACAACAAAAACTTGTAGATGAATACAATCTCACTTTAAATACATTTAATCCTATCTTTGAAAAACGTAAATTTACTGACAATAACATTATTGTTAGATTGATTAAAGAAGATTTTGCTCATCAGTATGAGCTTTTAGGAGTAAAAAGTTGGGTAAGAGCTTATGATAAAATTGCTATTCCCCGTAGTACAAGTAAATCAGGACATCAAGAATATGATTATATTGAAAATCAATTACCATATAAACCAGAAGGTGTTATAGTAGGATTTG
The DNA here is from genome assembly GCA_964399555.1 of uncultured Gammaproteobacteria bacterium. Taxonomy (GTDB): domain Bacteria; phylum Patescibacteriota; class Microgenomatia; order Daviesbacterales; family UBA10151; genus JACPKO01. Next base: position 3,995 of record CAYNRM010000011.1, read on the forward strand.
ATGATTCTTTAAAAGAAAAATACTCTTGGCTTACTCCATGTTTAAAAATTCAACTTAGTGACTTAAAGCTAATGGAATACATGTACTATCCTGATAGAAACAATGTAGATACTAATTGGAGTGAAGAAGATATTCTCAATGGTAAATTTGTATTTCCTAAATTTGAAGGATATTTTAAAATAAAAATTTCAATGATTGAAAGTTACAGTTTACAATAAAAAACTATGAAAGGAAGAACAATAATATTAAATCAAGAAGCTAAAGATAAATTAAACAGGGGAATTGACACACTTAATGATGTAGTTAAAGTTACCTTAGGTCCAGAAGGCAGAACAGTTATAATAGCTAATTACAATGATAACACTACTCATATAACCAAAGATGGTGTTACAGTTGCAGATCAAGTTTTTCTTTCAGATCCCATTGAAAATGTAGGAGCCCAAATAGTAAAACAAGTAGCTAGTAAACAAGCAGAAGTCGGAGATGGAACTACAACTTCTATTGTGCTTGCTCAAGCTCTTATAGAACTAGGTCTTTCACAATCTATACCAAACATGTTAGCTTTTACTAAAGAACTTGAAGAAGCTAAAAACGAAGTAATAAAAAATTTAAAACTTAAAGTTAAAAAAATCACACCAAATTCCAGATTGTTAGAAAGTGTCGCCACTATTTCAGCAAATAATGATAAATACATTGGAAAATTAGTTAGCCATGCTATAAAACAAACTGGAATATATGGTGTAGTTTCTGCAGAAGCAGGACAAACTTCAGAAACTCATATTCTCCTTACACAAGGAATGGAATTTGATACAGGTTTTATAGCTCCTCAATTTATTACTGATCTTAAAAAATCAACAGCAGAACTTAAAGATGTTTGCATATTTATATATGATGGGGAGCTTCGCTCCCACACAGATGTAAACCCTTTATTAAAATTTGCTTTTGATAACAAAAAGTCTTTACTTATAATGGCAGAAGATGTTACAGGAGTAGCAAAAGATATTCTTCTTGCAGCTAAACTACAAGGAACTATTAATTGTGTTGTGGTTAAAAACCCTTCTTTTGGTGAATATAGAAAAGCTATTTTACAAGATGTTGCCACTGTTACAGGGGGTAAAGTAATTGAATCTTCTAAACTTAGAGTGTTTCATGATCTACAAGAAGGTCATTATGGATTTGCTGATAGTGTTACAGTAGATAAAGATTCTACTATTATAGTTGGCGGTAAGGGTAAAGAAGAAGATATTATTATAAGAATTCAACAAATACAAAATCAAATTTCTGCTACTTCTAATGAATTTGAAAATAAATATATGCGACAACGTATATCTAAATTAAAAGGTGGTGTAGCAGTCATAAAGGTTGGGGGATATTCAGAATTAGAGATTAGAGAAAAGAAAGATAGAATAGATGATGCTATTTGTGCAGCAAAAGCTGCTTTAGAAGAAGGTGTTGTCAAAGGAGGAGGAGTGGCTTATTTACATGCTAGAAAAGATTGTAAAAATGATGTTCTTTTTAATGCTTTAATCTATCCTTTTCATCAAATTCTTATTAATGCTGGAGTAGACAAAGGAGAAAGAGAACGTATTCAAAACAACATTTCACATGATTATGAAAAAGGATACGATGCTAAAGAAAAGAAAAATGTAGATATGTTTAAAACAGGTATTGTAGATCCTATGAAAGTGGTGAGAACAGCTCTTGAAAATGCTGTATCAATAGCAATAACTTTTCTCACAACAGAAGCCATTATTGTAGAACATGAATAAAGAATTATTATATATTAAATGAATTAATAATAAAAAGAGATAATGAACATAGCACCTAAAGTAGAATCTTTATTGCAATTACAAAATATAATAGAACAATACATATCAGCAAAAAAACCAAACGAGTTAATTATAGAAATAACATCAGCAGAAAAAGAATTACTCAATGAACAATATACATTTATAGATAAATGTCCCATTTCTAATCTTGTAAATTTTGAAACTTATTATGAAGAAATTTCCATCAGAACTAACACCAGAATCTGCTTCCAAGTTACAAAAGAAATTAACATGGACACATGAACAAGAATTTAAATCTTGGCAATTAGAAATTGAGGAAGAAAAACTTATGTTGGAAAGCAAAAGAATAGAAATTGAATATAATGGATACATTCTTGATTGTATAGTAGAATTAAAAGAAGTGTTATCTACATGGATGTTTCCTTATGATTTACCAATATCAGGAGCAGACCAACATCCTATTTCTGTTTTTAATTCTGAAGAACATCAAAGAATTAAAATTAAATTATTTGAATTAATTAATAAATTATAAGCTTTTGAAGCTTTGCTTGATGAAGCCCTCACTTGTAATGAGGAAGAAGTGGGTTTGAATCCTACCAAAAGCTCTTTAAAATAAACTATGGAAATTTTCAATATTGTAGGAGATAATCCCGTTGTTACCCCAGAAGGACTTTATATTCCAGAATTAACTAAACTTTGGAAACGTGATAAAACTAAAAACAAAACAAAAGCACAGTCAGAGTTGGCTGTGATTTATCATTTAATAGATCCAAGAAGTGTTTATGCTAAATTATCTGAAGAAGAAAGAATAGAACTTGTTCTTGCAGATTATTTAAATGGTGGTAAAGTTGATGAAGCTATGGAAGAAGCTATGGGTAAATATAAAACACTTATCACTGGACATGTTAGTAGATATTATGCTTCTCTTCTTAAAATAATGGATGCTGTTACTTTTTATTTTGGTACAGCAAAAGTAACAGGTGGTAAAGATGGAAACATAGCTCAAATAAATTCAGCTATGAATAATGCTTATAAAACTATGCAATCTTTAGATCAAGCAAAAAAATCTGCTGATAAAGAAGTAGAAACTAAAGTGTCAAAGCTTAAAGGTGGTGCTAAATTTGGAATTGTAATAGAAGAATGAGAATAGAAATAGAAGGGGTTAACCCAAAAGCAGCTCTTGAATGGCTAAGTGCATTAGATGAAATCCCCTTAGATTTACAATCTAAAGTAAGTGATTTATCTACTCGCAATCCTGTTAGTAATTTAAAGATGAAATATTTATTCTTTACTAATTCCCTCCTCTTCTCCCCCGCAGCTCAATCTTTTTCTGAATCTTGTAAATATAAACACCAAACCCCTTCTTACACTCCCTATCTTGAAGGAACTACAGCTTATAAGAAATTTTGGCAAGAAGAGAAAAAAAGATGTTTAGATGGATATGAACCTTTAATAGATGGTGTTCCTTGTGGAATTTCAATTACAGGTAAGCATTATTTTTATCTTAACTATTGCAGAATTCAAAAAAAGGTAGAGCTTCCCAATGGTAAAACATCTAAAACAGAAGACTTTCCTGATTTTCTTTCCATGGATTATTATTGGTTTCACACTGTTGATCAAACAGAAAATCCAGTAAAATATGGTAGAAGTAAATACGATAAGGAATATTTGGATATGTCAAAATCCAGAAGAAAAGGTTGGAGTTATAAAGTAGGAAGTGATGCTGTTTATATTTATAGTTTTGTTCCTGATGGAAGAGTAATAATCCTATCTCAATTTGGAGACAAAGGAAGAACAACATTTAAAATGTGTCTTGCTATGATTGATTTTCTAAACAAATATACAGAGTTTAGACAACCTCATAAAGAAAGAAGGATGCAAAAGAATGATTGTTTTATAGCTAGTGGAACAGAAGAAGAAATTGATGGAGTATGGACATATAGAGGAATTCGTACTCAAATAGAAACTATTTCCCTTAAAGATAAACCTGACAACGCAGCAGGAAAAACAGCCACTCTTTTAATTTTTGAAGAAGGTGGACAAATAGAGGAACTAAAAGCTGCAATAGAATTCTCAGAACCTACAGTAAGAGATGGAGATGATATTACAGGTATGATAATAGTTTTAGGAACTGGAGGAGACATGGAAAAAGGAGCTAAAGAATTTTCAGAAATTTTTTATGCCCCAGAAGAATTTGGTTTTAGAGCTTTTGATAATATTTATGAAGAAGCAGAAGTATCAGGAAAATGTGGATACTTTGTATCTGATCTTTGGTTTAGACCAGGAGAATTAGTACATGAAAAGAAAACTTATGAAGCTGTAGATAGTAATGGTAATGCTCACATGTGGGTAGCAGAAATATCTTTAGATAAAGAAAGAGAAAGAAAAAAGAAAGGGGATAGAAACACCTATGCTACTTTTTTAACACAAAGATGTAAAACACCATCAGAAGCTTTTTTGGTGATACAAGGAAACGTATTTCCTGTAGCTGATTTACAAGGTATATTATCTAAAAGAGTATCAGGAAAAGAATTTGATCTACTAGGAAGACATGGAGAACTTATAGAAGTTGGAGGTATGGTTTCATTTAAACCTGATATGGGTTTTAGACTTAATCCAATAGATGATTATCCTCTTCCCCATAGTTATAAAGACAGACAAGGATGTGTTACACTCTTTGAATCCCCTAGAGAAATAGCAGGGTTAATACAACCAGGAGCATACATGGTTAGTATGGACCCAATAGATATAGATAATGATGGAGGAGAATCTCTTTGTTGTATAGTTGTACTTAAAACAATGAAATATGCCCCACTAATAGGAGGAGATGAAATAGTTTGTATGTATATTGGTAGACCAAAAGAAGATACAGCAGATGAATGTAATAGAATAGCACTTAAAATGTGTAAATTTTATAATGCAAAATTATCTCATGAAAATGACAGGGGAGGAAAAGTAGTTTATGATTTCTTTATTAAAAATAATTGCCATCATTTTTTAATGAAACCTCCAGCAAGAGTGTTAAAAGGAGAAATACAAAATTCTAAAACTCTTCTTCGTAAATCAGGACACTCAATGTCTTCTGAACAAATGAAAGAACTTGGAGAAATTTATTTAAAAAGATGGCTTCTTAAAATAAGAAATCCAGGAGAACTTAAATTAATTAGAAACATGGATTTAATCCCAACTAAAAGACTATTAAAGGAACTTATTATGTATAATAGAAAAGGAAACTTTGACTCTGTAATGGCTTTAATGGGAGGAGTATTGCAACTACAAGAACTCTTTAATGAATTTATAGAAGAAAATTCAGATGCTGTAAAAAGAGATTCAATAGGACAAAAATTTAATAAAAAAATTAATAATTATTATAATAGAAATGCTAACTAATTTTCCACCACAACGTATACCATTTAAATCTAAAGACAAGGAATGGAGAATTCAATCTGTAAATTATATTTGCTCTAATGCAGATATGCAATATACAGAAGACTATAAAAGAATGTCTGAAAATTATTCTTTTCATAATAACATTATAGATCAAACAGAATTACAAAAATACTGTGATCCTTTGGGTCTTGATGCAGGGCAAGGAAGAGATTTTATTCAAGGATTTAATAAAACACCTAATAAAATCCAAATTTTAAAAGGAGAAGAGTTAAAAAGACCTTGGGCATATCATATAATGGATTATTCTAACAATGCCACCAATGAAGTGATGAGAGAAAAGAATAGACATTTAAGAGAATGGTTTGATGTAAATATAGGAAATGAAATTCAAATTCAAAAAGCTAAAATGGAAATGTTAGCTCAACAACAAACTCAAGAGCTTCCTAAAAATGAAATTAAAAAGAAATACGAAGAAATAATGCAGCAATTAGCTGCTAGGGAACAAGAGATTTTAAACCCCCAACAAATTGAAGCTAAGTTTAAATCTTATCGTACAGTTAAAGAAAAGTTAATGGCTAAGCTCATGAAAATAAAAACTCATGAGCTTAAAATTAAACATCTTAAAAACGAAGCTTTTTTTGATGCTGTTGTAGCAGGAAAAGAATTTGTAATGGTTAGTATGATAAATGGTGCTCCAGATGTAGAAATTTTAAATACATTAGGTGTGGCTTATCATAAGGGTCCTGAAGAAGAATTTACTCAGAATGGAGAATTCATCACTTATAAAAGAGAAATGTCTCTTGGAGAGATATATGATAGATATGGTACAAATTTAAATGATGATGATTTAGAAAATTTAGAAAATAGATTATCTATTGTTTATGGTGGTAACACAAAACTCTTTTCAAGAGATGCTAAAAGCGTTACTCATTTTGAAAATTTAAATACAAACAATAGATTTGGAGGTAGTGCAAATGTTTCTCATTCTGGAGGTTATGGACAAGATAATAGTTTAAACACTTATTGTACTGTTTACACTTGCTTTTGGAAATCATGGAGAGAAGTTGGCTTTTTATCCTTCACTGATGAAAATGGTAAACCTCAAATGACAATAGTTAGTGAAGAATTTACTGTTCCTAAAGAAGCTAAAACAATTAAAGTTAAACAAGAATTTGGACCTTCTAAATCTATTATAACTTGGACTGATGAAATAACAGGATTAACCTATGAATTAATATATGAATATATACCTCAAGTATGGCAAGGAACAAGGATAGATCAAGAAATTTTTTTAGATATAAAACCATATCCTTATTCTAGAGTTAGTTTATATAATCCTTTTAAATGTAAACTTCCAATTTTTGGAACCGCATATAACACAAGAAATGCCCCTATTGTTTCCTATATGGACAGAATGAAACCCTGGGCTAAACTATATCTTTTACTAATGTCTAAATTGTTAAAGCTCATTGCTCAAGATAAAGGTGTTGTTGTTCTTCTTAATTTATTAATGGTAGATAAAGATCTTGATTTAGATAAAACTTTGCAATATGCTACTGATGCTGGTTACTTAGCTTATAATCCTATGCAAAATGCAGAAACAGGACTTAGAGGTTTAGTAACAAACATGAAAGCTGCTGAAGCATTAAATCTTTCTAATATTCAAAACATTAGACATTATACAGATCTCCTTAGGTTTACTGAAGATCAAATAGGAGATGCTGCTGGTATATCTAAGCCTAGAGAAGGACAAACTGCAGGTAACAGTAATGTAACTGATAATAGACAAGACTTAATTCAATCTGCTGTAATAACAGAACCTATTTTTGCTGCTCATGATTTATTGTGGGAAGATGTACTTAATGAATTAGTTTATCTTTCTCAAATAGAAATAGCTGAATCTGGAGGAGTATCTAAAAGAGGAATTTTATCTGATGATGAAATAGCTATTATAGAATTAGATGGTACAGCTTTTGATCCTTGTGAATTAGGAGCTTATGTTTCTAATAATGGTAACGCTAATATGATTTTAGATCAAGTTAAAAGTAATGTTCAAGCCCTTATTCAGAATGACAAAGTGAATTTATCTACTTTTATTTCTTTATTATCTGTAGAAGATATAGGAGAAATGAAAGCTGAAATTAAAGATTTAGAAAATAACATAGCTCAAAGAGAAGCTCAAATGCAACAATCTCAATTAGATTCTCAAGAAAAGCAAACTAAAATGATGATAGAAAGAGAAGAAGATGCTCAAAATCATGATAAAGAAATGCATATTTTAGATGGAGAATATAGTATTGAAAGAGAACAAATTAGGGTTACAGCAGCAGCAGCTATTGGTGTAAAAGATATAGATGTAGATGATAATGGAGTTCCTGATTTTTTAGAAATGGAAAAATTAAGAATAGATGCTAATTATAAAACAAAGACTAATTCTTTAGAAGAAAGAAAACTTAGACTAGAAGAAAAAAGACAAATAGATGATAAAAAATTAAAAGAAAAAGAAATTGAAACTAAAAAGAAAGATATAGAAGCTAAAATTAAAATAGCTAAGAGTCGCCCTCGCCCTAAATGATTTATTTACGCACTTGTAAAAAATGTGGACATGAGCACGGGGCTGAAGAATTTCCAGATTCTTTAAAAAAAAGTAAATGGGAAACTGTTTGTAGATTATGTCTTCAAAAAAATAATATAGAAGTTCCTGAAAAAGTAGTAGTAAGAGCTGTCAGTGCTGAGAAGCTAAAACGCAATCATATTTCTAGAGAATCTTACTATAAAATACTTAAAAAACAAAGATATAGATGTGCAATTTGTAAATGCCCTGAAGACGAATTTCAACTTTCTTTACACGTTCAAAATTGGAAGTTAAAAGGGCTCCTTTGTTCTAGGTGTATAACGATTGTAGGAATTTTAAAAGAAGATAAATTATTAGTAAAACGACTAAAAACTTACATACAAAAACTGACCCCCTCCCTGTCAAATTCACCTCATTTAAAAAACATTAACTAATTTTACAAAATAAATACTATGATTACAGAAAATGTTGAAGATTTACAAAATTTCTTCAAGGACCAATCGACTACGGAAAAAATTGAATTTGAAAATCCAATTATTCCTGAAAAAACTGAAAGTGTTAATGATGAATTGCCTCCTAAAGGAGAATATTCTAATTATATTGAAGGTCTTGTAGAGTTAGGACTTTTATCTCTACCAGAAGATTATAAAATAGAAGATCTTGATGAAGAAAAACTTCAAGAACTTATAGAATATAATCAAGATTTAAAAGAGCAAGAAGCTCTCCTTCGTATTCGTGCTAAAATTTCAGATCCTAGAGCTTGGGAAATATTTGAAACAGCTGAAAAAGGTGGTGGATATGCTAATCTCGATAAGTTATTTCAATTACAAAAACAAGAAGAGGATTTAGAAACAGATGATAAAAAGGCTTATTTAAAAAAAGTCTATATGCAAAAAGGACTAAGTGAAAAAGTGGCAAACTCCACTATAGATAATTTAGAACTTGATGAAGAGCTTGATGATGAATATAATAGATTTGAAGCTGAAAGAAAAACAAATGCAACAAAGCAAAAACAGTTAGAAACTAAACAAGCTGAAGATGCTGCAAAAATAGAAAGAGAAAACCAAAAAAAATGGTCACAATCTTTTAACAAAGAATTACAAGAAGCTAAATTTAGTAAAAAGAAACAAACAGAAATACTTGGAGCCTTTGATGAAATTCAATTAGAAGGTGGAAATACAATGTCTGAATGGCAATATAAGTTTGCTCACATTAAACAAAACCCAAGTTACTTTGTACAATTTTTAGATTTACTTTCATCTTTTACTCCTGAAAAAGGTTTTGAACTTGGAGAAAAAGAAGATAGAGAAACAGAAACTAAAATAGCAAAAACATTATTAGAAAAAATTCAAAAACATTCCAATAATCCTAAATTATCAGGTAAAACAGCTAAAGAAGATAAACCTTTTACTCCTGTTGACCCTCATAAAGATAGTATTAAAACATTAAGGAATTAAAACATAAATAAATAATATGCAATTTACACTACCAGGTTTAAAACCAACTTATATGTCAGAAGGTTGGGGAGGTAATTCAGTTAATTCAACCCATTTAGTTCGTACCTATGGTCTGGACAAAATAGATGATCAATCTCTAAATGCTAGAGGTATTGCAGAACTTTTTTCTGCTACTGATAGATATGCAGACAAGCCTATGATTGGCATGACTGAAGCTAAAGGTAAAAAAGAATATTTAACAGCTAATCAGTATTCTTGGAAACTTCGTGGTTACATGAAGCAAAAAGCAAGAGTAACAGAAGTGTTAGAAACTTCTGCACGTCCTGGAGAAAATCAATCTACATTTATTATCGTATTAGATAAACCTTGGTATGAAGCTAACGCTGATGTACTTATGGGTGAAGATAATCGTTATCCAATTGAAATTGTAGAAAAAGAAGCTAGGGGCCAATCTACAAAATATACTTGTCAATTACAAACAGATGATAATTCTTATTTTATTCCATTAGCAGAATTAGCTGTTGGAAAAGAATTTGGTAAAACATCTTCTTCTGTTCCTGATGAATCTAATACTAAGCATGGTACAATGCAGTTTAATTCTGTATTTGAAGTTAGAAGTCAAACAGGTAATGTAGGTGAAAAAATAGAATTTACTGACAGAGCTCTAAGAGTTGATAAAAATGCTGGTAAATCCACTGTTAGTTCATGGAAAGTTCCTTTTTTAGATAATGCAGGTAAAGTTTATTTCAATTTTATGCCAATGGCAGAAGCTGAAGTAATGAATAACATTTATGAAGATATGGAATGGGCTCTTGTATTTGGAAGACAATCTACAAGAGTAGCTTATAATGGTTTCTTAAAAAGAACATGTCCTGGTTTCAGACAACAATTAGAAAAAGGTCACACTCTTTTTCATAATAACAACCTTACTTTAGCTAAACTAGATACATGGCTTAATTCTATCTATCGTGGTAGAAAAGATGCTACTCCTACAGCTAGAAAAATTGTTTTAATTACAGGAGAAATGGGAGCTTTAATGTTTAATAACATGGTGGCTACACAAGCTTCTAGTTTTTTAACAGTAGATTCAAATTTCATTTCTAATAAAGATGGTGTTCGCCATTTAGCTTATGGAGCACAATTTACTCATTACATTGGAAAAAATGGTTTAGATGTAACAGTGATGTTAAATCCTGCCAATGATAATCCAGATTATTGTCCTAAAACTCATCCTATTTATACAGATACTTGTATAGATTCTTGGAGAATGGATATTCTAGATTTTGGTTCTACTGTAGCTAATGAAACAACTACTGATAATATTTCAATGGTTTGTGAGCAATTTGCTGATTATTATTTCACTACTGCAGGTAAATGGGATCCAAAAACAGGTATGCCAATTAACAATGGTGAAGAAGCAAATGCAGGTCCAATGTCAGGTTATGCTACTTATGTAGAAAAATCATTTGGTCTATGGATTAAAGATATTTCTCGTTGTGGAAGTATTCAGTTAAGAATTGTTTAATTAAAAAATATTAGGTGGAAGAGGCAATTAAGTCTCTTCCTCCTTTAAATCAAAACTATGAGTTTAGAATCAGGTAAAAGGATTGTGGTAAGACCAAATCCAAACAAACGTAATCTTCTTAAATACAATCTTATTGTCGGTAGAGATACAATGGGTAAAGATATTGAAAGGGAAGAAACTTCTAACACAAGAGCTCCAAATACAAATTATACAGTGATGGCAGCTCCTTCTGTAGAAAGAAATGGTTATTTAAATACAGGTTTAGACATTATGGTGTCAAATCCTTTTTTAGCAGATAAAACTTTTAGAAGCAAAGAATGGGAAGATTTATTAAAAGACAAACCAGAAGTTTTACTTGAACATGTAGTTGAATATAAATTTAAAAAAGCTATAGGTTATTATTCTAATGAAGTAGAACATTCTAAAGTTATGGATGTTGAACTTCAAAAAAAGTTTAACTTTTGGCAAAGTGATTTAGCAATGTTCGATTTTAAAGATGGTGCTAATATTCTTAATCTTGATTTAGAAAGAGATCTTATCACTTATTACTTAATAAAAGCAGATCCTCTTTTTGCTAATTCCTATGAAGAATTAAGTCCATTAACAGATTATTATATAGCTGCTGAACACGAAGAAGAAGTAAGAAAGGCATCAAAAACAAGAACTGTGGATATTGCTACAGGAAGACTTGTAGAAATTGATGATGAAGCTGATGGGGAATTAACTAAGAAATTTGGTAGAGGATTAAATATTCGAACTAAAGGTCTTAAAAAAGAAAAAATTTATTCTGAAATATCAGCTAAATTAAAAGAAAATAAAGATGGCTTTGTAGAACAATTTAATTTTCTCTACAATTTATGGAAAGAGCCTGTTACAAGAACAGATTTTGTAGTAAGAACAGATCTTGTAGAATTAATAGAATATGGTGTAATAAACCAAAGGGGTGCTGAATATAGTTGGATACCACCTGCATCAGGAGGAGAAAAATCTACAGAGATGAAATGGATTAGAAGAGAAGATATATTTGATTTTCTTAAAAATCCAGAATATCAAGTAGAAAAAGAACAAATGGAAGCACAATTAAATTTAAAAAAGTCTTTATAAATGATAATTAGTGAAATGCATTATGAGTTTAAACTTACTTTCAACTCAATAGATAGTCAAATAAAGAAAGATTTTAGATCAAATGAAATTGATTCTTTTTTAAACAATGCAATCACTACTTTTTATTTACAATTTTTTACTTTCAATAAAGAATATCAAACAGGGTTTGAAAATGGAACTAAAAATATAGAAGCTTTTGCTCCTTTAGTTTATGAATATCCAATACAACCTTTAATTATTCCAACAGCAGTTGGTGGAGATGTTTACGAAGTTAGATATGAAAGCTTAGTTACACCACCTGCTTTTATTACAAAAGTAGAAATTATAGCCAATAAAACTAATTGTCCTTCTAAAAAAATTGAAGGAAAATATAAAACCCAAGATACATTGAATGATAGATTTACTCTTCCCTCTTTTGAGTGGAAAAGAGCTCCGTTCAGAATTTCAAAAGGAATAACAAAAAGCATCTATTTATACACAGAAGGAGATTTTACTATCTCAGGAGTATATGTTTCTTATTTAAAGAAACCAAATATAATCTTTTATGGTGGATATAATCACATAAACGGAATTTATACAACTCTAACATCTCCTGTAGATTGTGATATAGATGAAAAATTTCACAAAGATATAATTAATATAGCTGTTAATATAGCTAAACAAACATTAAAACAATAATATGATCGTTGAAAAATTTATAGTATCAGATGGTAACTCGGCTGTTGTAGCTGGAGGAACAGCTTTAATTCATCCAACTACAGGTGTTTATAACCTAACTGATGGACAAATTGGTATTTTTTCTACAGGGAAGGGAACTCTTGGAAAAGACGTAGCCCTTGCTGCAGGTAATACTATATCTGACGCTCCTGAAATTTATATTGCACAGGGAACTCCTGATTCTGCAAATCCAAAAGCTATATCTGGTTCTTTCTTGCCTATTAGGGCAATAGAAAAAACAATGGGTGTTACTAGAGGAAGTATTAATAAATATACAGGAAAATCTTATGCTGCACCTACAAATCACGTAACTGTAATAGGTAGAAAAGATGGCACTGCTGGTGAAATTAATGTTACTAGTGAACTTCGTTTCTTAATGACATTGAAGTTTGATGGAGCAATGGTAGACTATTTAAATGGTAGAAATCAACCTGCTTTTTATCCAGAATTTACAACTCCTGATTTTGCCAATTTAGGTATTGTTTTAGAAGTAAGAAAACGTGATTATATTATAAATAATTTAGCTTATCAAGCTAATTTAGAATCTAAAGTAACAGTAGGTAATCCTGCAGGGGGCGAGTTTTTAGTATTAGCTATCTCAGAAACTGGTACTGGTACAGGAACTGCTATTTCAGGTATGAGTGCAGGTTCTTATCAAATTGGTAATGAACTTGATGGGACTAATATTAATTATGTTTTTAATGCTGCAGAAATTACAGCTTTGAAAACTGCTTATACAACAAATGGTGGTCCATTAGATACTACAGCAGAATTAGTTGTATATGATTTAGCAACAGCAGGTGATGGTACTACTCAAGCAGATGTTCTTTTAGTATTAGCACTTGATAGACCTTTGGCAAATATAGATAGAGTTCCTTATGTTAAGAGTTCTATTGAAGTAGGTTTAACAGAAGGTTTTGTTTCTACAGTTGTTAAAAAAGTAACATCTTTTGCTTTTGAAGGTTCAGGTGTAGCTCGTAATTTAGAATTGTGGTATTATTCAACAGATGGTTTAAGAAAGGGTGCAACAGAGCAATATCCTGCAGCTAATGTTTATGAATATGCTAGTCCTTTTTCTTCTGCAGATTTATATGATGTATATGTAATAGATCATTATCTTTTAGATGATATGAGTTCTCATGCAATTTCTAAATTTGGTTTTCAAAGTATTATATGTATTCCTTCTGCTGATACTACAACTACAGCTGGTTTTGAAGCTATAATTAATCCTTGGATGGAATCTGCTAATCTTCCTTCAGTAAGTCTTTAATTAATAAAATAAAAAATATAAAATGCCAAAAAATAGATTTTTACACAAAGCAGTATCAAGTTATATATTTGATCCTTCTGGAGATGCAACTCAAAGAGCACTTGATAGTACATTTGTTTTAGATGGTCCAGCTCTTCCTGATAATGCTATCATTATAGATGCTTGGGTAGATGTTATTACAACTTTTACTTCTGCTACAGATGCTTGTACAATTGCTTTATCCACAGGACAAGGAGCAGGAGATTTAGTAGCTGCTTTAGCTATTAGTCATGCTAATCCAGGAAGATGGGATGCTTCTACTACAGCTGTAAAAGGCACTCTTGTAACAGCTCCTAACTTAGGTGCAGATGCTGCTCACGACACTGCTTTAGAAGTTATAGATTTAGTTTCAGCTCTTAAAATTAAGATGTCTGCTAATAGACAACCTACAGCAGCTACAGCAGCTACAGAAGTTTTAACAGCAGGTAAACTTATTCTTTATATAGAATATATCCTTTCAATTGAATAATAATTAAAATAATAATAAACTTTTAACCAAAAAGGAGCTGGCTGTTTAGGTGCAGCTCCTTTTTTAATTTAAATCAAATAATATGGCAGTTAGTAAAATTTACTTATCCAAACGGGTTTCAGAATCAGGTTTAAAATCCCTGTTAAAATTAGGCAATCAATTTGAACTTATAGCTAAAATTAGAGAGGTTTTAGCTGATGAAGGAATTGATATTGATGGAAAATACATTTATTTAGATGCAGATAGTAACACTTATTTAGATGCTACTGTAGATAATGTAATTGATTTTTATGTTAATGGTGCTCTTGATTTTACTTTTTCAGCAAATGCATTTACTGCAAAATCAGGAAGTGTAATTGCTACTAACACTATTACTGAAACTACAGCTTTAGCTAATATTACAATGAGCAAACCTGTAATATATCAAAATGGTAGTGCAGCTATAAATACAAGTGCTACAGCTACAGCAGCTCAAGTTAAAACAGGTAGAATAACATCTACATCTGTTGCTGGTGTTACCATAACCCTTCCTACAGGAACTCTTTTAGGAGCTGCTTTAGAAGCTACAGGAGGAACTGTATTTGATTTGATTGTAGATAATACAGCAGGTGCAAGTACAGTTACTATAGCTGATGGAGTTAATAATATAGCTTCTCAATGGAATGTTTATCAAGATGTTGGAGGTGCTCCTTTAGATGTTGTATCAGGTGTTACAGGAATTGGTATATTTAGATTTATATTTTCAAGTGCTACTGCATGTACATTTGTAAGAATTGGATAATATTATATGAAATTATTTAGAGCGATAGAAGGAAAAGAAACTGATAATTTGTGGATAGCCACAAATACTAGTAGATTTGCTCCTTCTTTATCTTTAAAAGATGATAATTGGACTGATTTAGATAAGATTTTTGTTAGAATTGCAGATGCAGGAACAGTTACAAGTGTAAGTCAAACAGTTCCTACGGGTTTTGTTATTACAGGCTCTCCTATAACTGTTTCAGGAACATTAGCTATCACTAACACTTTTACTTCTGGTTCTGTTGTATTTGCAATGGGAACTGGATTTGCACAGGATAATGCTAATTTCTTTTGGGATGATGCTAATAATAAGTTAGGTATTGGAATTAATAGTTCTTTACAAGCTAAACTTCATATAAAAGGAGTAGGAAATGATTCTACTACTAATAGTTTATTTATAGAAAATGTAAATGGAACAGATCAATTCTGGACAAAGGATGATGGAAGTACTTATATAAGAACAGGAATAGATCAAATATTTTCATTCAGTGGTGGAAATTTATCTATTACAAATGATACTGGTATTATTAGAAATACTAGTGTTACAGGAGATGTAATTAATTGGAATTATGTTAAATTTACCACTTCTAATATAACAACATCAACTAATGGAGTTAATCCTGCTATTTGGGATATAAGTTTTACAACACAAAATTCAGAAACAGATTTAGGTACTACAAGATTTTTAAGAATAATACCTACAATTAATCAATCTAATGTAGCTGATTTTATTGGGTTTCATTATGCCCCTATAGTAACTTCTATTGGGGGAAGACATTATGCAGCAGTGTATGAATCTGGAGATATGATTGTAGGAGGAGCTTCTGCTAATATTTCTGCTAGATTTCAAATAGATAGTACAACAAAAGGTTTTTTACCTCCAAGAATGACTACTGCTCAAAGAGATAGTATTTCTTCTCCTACTGCAGGTCTTTTAATTTACAATACATCTACAAGCAAATTAAATTTATACACCACTATTTGGGAACAAATAACAAGCGCTTAAAATTATGAATGAAAATGAAATATTAATATTACTAAAAGAAATAAAAACTCTTCTTAAAGGTAGAAAAATAAGATTTTTACAAGCCGAAGGTAATCTTTCTGGTGTTATAAAAGCAGATGAATCTAATAAAGTAAGTATATATTGTATTACAGCAGGTGGAACTATAACTATTAATAGTGCAAGTA
>CAYNRM010000012.1:0-18552 GCA_964399555.1 uncultured Gammaproteobacteria bacterium
TAGTGCCGCCGATGTCTATGGACAGAAACATAAGATTTATTATAACAAAAGTGAGATGGGGATTTTAAAAATCAGAAACCTATAGTACAATTGCTGCTTATGCCAGGAAGATTACTTGATATTAGCGGGCCTTTCATTGCGGAGAGAATAGTCACTGAATTGAGAGTCCATAAAGAGGGTGGGCGGATACTTGACTTGGGCTGCGGAAAAGCTGTAAACGTAAAGGTTCTCAGGGGCTATGGGTACGAATCATATGGGCTTGATCTCAGGCTTGCGTTTAGCCCGAACGTGAGAGATTTTTGTACTTCTGCGACTGCTATGAAATTACCTTTTAAAGAGGGGACATTTGATGCTGTTACAGAATCACTAATGTTCTCCCAAGGGTTTGAGATTGAAAATTGGCTTGACGCAGAATACAGAACTTCTTTAAGAGAAATTAAGCGTGTGCTTGTACCCAACGGTGTTATGGTTTCTTCCTGGTTTCAAAACTCAGGAATTCTTAGAGCAACCGGAATGAGTAAGGTACATAGACACGCGTTAGAAGTTGGGTTGAAGCCCTTACCTTCACAAGATAGGGAGATGCTGGTGTTTCAGAGACCTCTTGAATAGAATGTCTGTTTGATTTAATCTAAGGAATATGAAGATGAGGCAGAGCCTCTTTCTTAAATAATATGAAAATTGGATATATTGGTTTGGGGAAAATGGGGAAGGGGATGGTTTTGAATCTTCTCGAAAAGGGGATTGAGGTTGTGGCTTGGAATAGGTCGCCTGAGCCTCGGGAAGAGGTTAAGGCTGCGGGGGCTGAGACTGTTGAGAATGCTGAGGATGTTGTTGCAGCTTTGAGACAAGGGGACGCGGGTATTATTGTTTGGCTGATGTTGCCGGCTGGGGAGACTACTGATGAGTTTATTGATAAGGTTTTGCCGCTTTTGAAGCCTGGAGATTTACTTATTGATGGGGCAAATTCATTCTTTAAGGATACTTTGAGAAGGGCGGAAAAGATTAAATCCACTGGAGTGCGGTTTATGGATATTGGAGTTTCTGGAGGTCCTAAAGGCGCCAGGACTGGGGCTTGTTTGATGATTGGTGGAGAATCGGGGGATGTTGAGGAAATTAAGGAATTAATTTTAGCGGCATCGGCGAAGGACGCTTGGGGGCATTTTGGGAGAGTTGGAGCTGGGCATTTTGCGAAGATGGTTCATAACGGGGTTGAGTACGGGATGATGCAAGCGATTGCAGAAGGTGCCGCGATTTTGAAATCTTCGGATTTTGGTTTAGATTTAAATGATATTTTTAGAGTTTATAATAATAAATCAGTTATAGAATCCCGTTTAGTGGGATGGACTCGCGAAGCTTTAGAAGAGGACCCGGAGTTGAGTGAGTACTCTTCAAAAATTAACCATACTGGTGAGGGGGAATGGACAGTTATTGCGGCAAAAGAGTTAGGGGTTGATCCGGTAGTCATTGAGGATTCTTTTAAGGTGAGGGTTAATTCAGTTAATGATGAGGAAAATTCTCCAAATGGGTTTAGGAATAAAGCAGTTTCAGCCATGAGGGGTAAATTTGGTGGGCATTCAGTAAAGAAAATTTAACTAGCCTGAGGGAGAGTTGCTTTATGTAGTAAGTCTTCTGGTATAAACGTGAATTCCAATCTGTGTGTTCTTCTTAATATATCAGCTCGTTCCAGATCTAATTGAGCTACCTGGTATGAGGGTGAATTGAAATGAGGATTTCTGATAGCGCCGCCTGCTGCTATATAAACTTTCTCTCTAAATACCAAAGGGTATAATTCATTACCTGAAACAAAAGGCATTGGATCTATTGGTGGTGTTTGCAAATCTGGTGTAAGCATCGCGTACAATAAATGTAGTGGAGTGATTGGTTTTGGAATTGCTTCATGTCCCTTTGCCCGTTCTGAGGCGGTTTTAAAAAAAGCCTCAGTTTCATCAAGTGATGATCCGTATGAAGATTCCCAACTCATTAAGGATTGTTTTATCTGTTGTCTGGTTGCCCGATCACCGAAGGCATCTTTGAAATATCCAACTAAGATTGTTCCGACATGTCTTGGTGATACTTCATGGTGGTGGAGTCTAGATTTTAACCTGTCAGCCTGCTGCACAACCCTTAGTGCTTCAGTTGTAAACCCGTATGATGAATTGCCAATTCGGTCAATCAATGTAAAGTAATTTTCTGTTAATTAAAAGTTAAAATAAAGTCTGATGGTTATTGACAGAGGTTGGTATAATGTATTTTCGGGCTTGAATGTTGTGATTCTGTCAGAGTTTGTTTGTGTAAACTTTGGTATTTTAGTTTTTAGGCGACTTTTGAGAATCGTGATCTTCGAGTGTGGGCGGTTACTACGTCCCAGAATCTGTCAGGGAGATCTTCATTAGTTTGATTACCACTTAAAAATTGAGCATGCATTAGATAGTTTCTTAGTCTGCCCTGAGAATGCTGGTGAGTGGCTTCCAGTAAATTAAGAGGCCCAGCTCTCACGCGACGTCCATCAGGAGATATTATAGCGGCGGTAATCAGTTCGTGTACTTCTCCTGAAACTTTAAAGTCTTCCTGGAATGGAGCCGCGCCGGGGTCGACATCAAAAATTCTTTTAAAAAAATCCAGATCAGCACCAAAGGTTTTGAATACTGGTGAGAATTCTGTTGCGAGTCTCATAATCAAATGTTCCTGTTGGAGAACTGAGGAGCCGACCTGCCGCATTTGTTCTATTGCGCCAGTCATAGTTTGTCGACCGGCAGGAGTTAAATCTCTTTCATATGCGACGCCTATTGGCATAGATATTATTCTATAACTCTTTATCTAAAGTTTGTTGAGGGGTAGGAAATAAGATTGCAAGTCTTAGGTAAGAATTATTTTATGGGGTAGCTTATATTGCAGAAAGCGTTTGAGGGTTCGAGCCATTCCCGGCCGTCTTCTTTGATTAGATCTTCTGCGGATTTGGGGCCCCAGGTTCCTGATTCGTATTTCTCAGGTTCATTTCTGCTTTCAATTAATTTATCTATAAATTTCCAGGAAGATTCTATCTCCCTGGCGTCTGCGAAGAAAGTTTGGTCGCCTTTGATGGCATCGAGGATTAATTTTTCGTAGGGATCAGGGAAGGCGTGGCCTGCGGTTGAATGTTGAGCGCGGTAGCAATATTGTAGGAAATTTTCTTCAAGTTCAAGGGAGCCGGATTTTTTTGTTAAGAAGCGGACGACTATTCCTTCATTTGGTTGGATTCGGTAAATTAGAACGTTTGGTTCCATCCCTTTGTTTAAATCTTTGAATAATCTGTTTTTTGGTGTTTTGAAAACAATCGAGATTTCGGTAACTGTTTGTGAAATATTCTTGCCAGCTCTGACGTAAATAGGTACACCCTTAAATCTGTCGTTCTCAATTTCTGTTTTGAATGCATAGAAAGTGTCCGTTTTAGAGCCTTTGGAAACATTTTCTTCGCTTTGATAACCTTTGTATTGTCCAAAGACAACTTTTTTGGGATCCGGTTTTAAAGACTCGAGAATCTTGACTCTTTCTTTGGTTACTGCTTCATTTGTGAATTCACTTGGGGCGTCCATGGTTGTGAAGGCGAGCATTTGCATTTGGTGATTTTGGCCAACGTCTTTTAAGGCGCCGACTATGTCGTAAAATCCGCCCCGGGCGCCAATGCCGAAATCTTCGGTGGCGGTGATTTGGATATGATCAACATGATCCTTATTAATTAATGGCTCGAAGAGGCCATTTCCAAATCTAAAAGTTAAAATGTTTTGGATGGTTTCTTTGCCTAAATAATGGTCTAAGCGGTAGATTTGGGATTGTTTGAAATATTTATCAAGCATGGCGTTAATTTCTGAGGCAGATTTGTAATCATTGCCTAGAGGTTTTTCGACCATAATACGGACAAATCCGTCATCTTCCTTAGTCAGGTCGTGATTCTTTAAGTTTTCAAAAATGCTTTGATAAAGATCAGGATAGGTGGCTAAGTAGTAAATGACATCATCTTTGCCTTGGGAAGATTTAGCAATTTTATTAATGAAATCTTTTAATTTGCCGTAGTAAGATGGATCGTCTAAGTAACCGTCCAGATAATGCATTTTTTTGATTAATTTATCGACGACATCTTTTTTTATTTCGTGCTGGTGATGGCGGTTTTCCTTATCTAGGGTGTCTCTGATATATTTTTCAAATTGTTCATCAGTTAGTTTCCGGCGGGCGTTGCCAATGATGGTCATCTTTTTAGGAAGGATATCTTTTTCTTCCATATCGTAGAGCGCCTGGATAATGTATTTTTGTGCCAGGTTCGAGGTGATTCCGAAGATAACAAGAGTGAAGGTTTCAGACATTGGTATGTTAAGTAATGTACCTTTTTTAGGAGTTGTTAGCAAGAAGTTTCTGTTTAGATTGTCTGAGAATTGTCTTGATATGGTTTTTAAGTTATGTAATACTTCTTTATTATGTTAACTAAGCTTTCGGCTTTTCCTAAACTCCAAACCCATCTGGAAGCTGTAAAGAGTAAAACTTTGCGGGAGTTTTTTGCTGAGGATTTGGAACGGGCTTCTAAATTTTCTGCAGAATTTGAGAAGATTTTTTTGGATTATTCTAAGAATAGGATTACTTCTGAGACTTTAGATTTGCTTTTGGAATTGGCGGAGGAATCGGGATTACGGGACAAGATTGCGGCGATGTTTTCGGGGGAGACAATTAATAAATCTGAGAATAGGCCTGTTTTGCATATTGCCCTTAGAAATACATCTGGTGAGCCTATCAATGTTGAGGGAAGGGATGTGATGGATGATGTCAGGAGTGTTTTGGATAGAATGGAGGATTTTAGTGAAAAAATCCGGAATGGAAGTTGGACTGGGTATTCGGGGAAACCAATAAAAAATATTGTAAATATTGGGATTGGGGGATCGGATTTGGGGCCGGTTATGGCGTACGAGGCTTTGAAGAAATACTCGGATAGGAATCTTAAAATTCGGTTTATTTCTAATATTGACGGGACACATTTTTATGAAAGTACCCAGGATTTGAATCCTGAGGAAACATTATTTATTATTGCTTCAAAAACTTTTACAACTCAGGAGACAATGACTAATGCGGAAACTGCGAGGGAGTGGCTGCTGAATTTTGTTGTCCCGCCAGAGCCTGGAATTAAGAAGCAAAATGGGGATACCTGGATCCCCGATCGAGTCGGGGATGACAGCAAGATAAACGATGCGGTTTCAAAACATTTTGTGGCTCTATCAACTAACCTGGAGGCCGTTCAGAAGTTTGGGATTTCGGAGGAGAATATGTTTCCGTTTTGGGATTTTGTGGGGGGGAGGTACTCGTTATGTTCAGCAATTGGACTATCGGTGATGATTGCCATTGGAGGTGAGAAGTTTGAGGAAATGCTATTAGGGTTTAATTCCATCGATCAGCATTTTAAGACTGCGGAGTTTCCGGGAAACTTGCCGGTTATTTTGGGCCTTATTAGCATATGGAATAATAATTTCTTAGGTTTTCATACTCAGGCCATTATTCCTTATGATCAATATCTTCATAGGTTTGCGGCTTACTTGCAGCAAGGGGTTATGGAATCTAATGGTAAGTCTGTGACAGAAGACGGAGAGAAAGTTGATTTTGAGACTTCACCGATAATTTGGGGAGAGCCGGGGACCAACGGGCAGCACGCATTTTTTCAGTTAATGCACCAGGGGACAAGGGTTGTGCCGGCAGATTTTATTGCTTTTAGGGAAAGTTTGAATCCGATAGGAGATCACCACGCTAAACTTATGGCAAACTTTTTTGCTCAGACGGAGGGGTTGGCTTTTGGGAAAAATGCAGAAGAGTTAAAAGCTGAGGGAGTTTCTAAGGAGTTAATTGCTCATAAAGTAATGCCCGGGAATAGGCCGACTAATTCAATTTTGGTTGATAAGTTAACGCCTTATACTTTAGGGCAATTGATAGGGCTTTATGAACATTCGATATTTGTTCAGGGAGTTGTTTGGGGGATAGATTCGTTTGATCAGTGGGGAGTGGAGTTGGGGAAGGTTTTGGCTAAAAGGATTTTACCTGAGATTGAGGCGGGGAATGTTTCTGATTTAAAACATGATTCTTCTACTAATCAGTTGATTAAGAAGTTTTTAGGATAGGGATTGCGTCTTCGCAAGCGAAGCCTCTGATACTTTTGGCCGCAAAAGTATCGCAAAAGCGGCTCGCTGGAAAGTCGCGCTACTCCTCGAAATCTGTTAATCGGGGGCTGACCCCCTCCTAGATCCGCTTCGCGGACTAGGAAACTCCCCCTGATAACAAATTCCTCGTCGCTTACGCGCTTTGTTTCAAGCTCGTCGTGTTTTATGATTGATACTTCTTGTTTTTTTGTAACGCTTCGCCTATGATTACACAGTTTGCTTTAACCATTATGCCTGCAAACTACGCTTTAATTAGTGTTTTTGATAAATCTGGAATAGTTGAATTTGCTAAAGAACTTCGGGCTTTGGGGTACTCTCTTATATCTACTGGCGGAACTGCCAAAATTTTAACTGATGAGGGAATTGATGTTATTCCTATTGAAGAAATTACTGGAAATCCGGAAATGTTGGACGGGAGAATTAAGACTATTTCGATGCAAATTGAGGGAAGCATCTTGTTTGACAGGACAAATTCAGAGCATGTTAAGCAGGCCGAAGAATTTAAACTTTTGAATATTTCTTTAGTTGTTTGTAACCTTTATCCATTTGAAAAGAAAAATGAAATCGAAAATATTGATGTTGGGGGGCCGACTATGTTGCGGTCGGCTGCGAAGAATTATGTTAATGTTCTGCCGGTTATTGACCCTAATGATTACGAGAGAGTCGTTGAGTATCTAAAAAAGATTGCCACGTCGACTTCGTCTTCTCGCAATGACGATAATGGATTTAGTGTTGAATTGGCTGCGAAAACTTTTGAACACTTATCCTTCTATGACGCACAGGTTGCGAGGTATTTTCGAGATAAGAGAAACGAGACAGGCAATACAAAAAGAATTTATCCTGATCAATTAACTATCCCAGGTCGTAAAGTTAAAGAACTTCGATATGGAGAAAATCCGCACCAGAGTGCTTCACTTTACCTAACTCCAAACTCCAATTCGCCTTTTGAGAATATCGAACATATTGCCGGGCGGGAGTTATCTATGATGAATGTGACTGATATTAATGCCGGGCTTGAGGCGGTTCGGATTTTTGATGAGCCTGCAGCAGTAGTTATTAAACACAATACGCCTTGCGGAATTGCTTTGGGGGCGACTCCGGCTGAAGCGTTACAAAGAGCGATTGACGCAGATCCGGAATCTGCATTTGGGGGAGTGGTAGTTATGAATAAACCGATAGACAAGAAGGCTGCGGAAATTGTGACTTCGTTTAAAGATGAGAGGAAGGGATTATTTGATATTGTTGCAGCACCTGGGATTGAGGAAGATGCGCAAGTTGTTTTGAAGAGTGTTAGAAAGACGATGGGAGTTTATATTTTGAATGGGATTCGAAAACCCTCTAAGCAGGATATGGTAGTTAAAGAAATAATTGGCGGATTTACTTATCAGAGTGCTGACTGGGATGTGCATATGGCGTATAGCGGATGGCAGGTAGTGACTAAAAATAAGCCAACTAAAGAGCAGCTTAAGCAAATGGAAATTGCATGGAAATTTATTCGCCGCATGCGGTCGAATACAGTGGTTATTATGGATAAAACTTTGCCGCAAACTACCGGGATTGGAACTGGTCAAACTTCTAGATTACGCGCAGCACTAATGGCAATAGAACTAGCCGGAGATAAGGCCAGCGGTGCCGTCCTTGCGTCAGATGCTTTTTTTCCTTTTGATGATGTGGTCTCACTGGCTGCAGAGCATAATGTTGGGGCGATAGTGCAATCGGGAGGATCTATTAATGATAAAGCTTCTATAGAGGCTGCGGACAAAGCGGGAATTCCGATGGTGTTTACTAATGAGAGAACTTTCTGGCACTACTAAACACCTGCTAACCGTGGATAAGATTTTCTTTCAAAAAGCTCGACTAGAAGAGGCTGTTGATTATTACGCTCAGATTTCATATCATATGCTTGAAATTGATGATTTCAAGAATTGCTGTTTATCAAAAAGTACCCGATACCAGAGCACTAACTCGGCAAAAAAATTTCTCCAATTTTTCTTTCTATAAAAAAATTAGATCAGTAACACTAGTTGATGTTTATACTGTCGAGAAAAAATTATCTGAGGATGATTTAAAAGCTGTTGGGAATACATTAATTAATCCGGTTATAGAATATGCCAAAATTAGAGCCAAGATTTCTAAAGATAAAGAAAAAGAGTTTTATATAAATGGAGAGAATGTCCAAAAACCTAAGTTTGATTGGGCAGTTGAGATAGGGTTTTTGTCTGGAGTTACTGATAATATTGCAAAGACAACAAGGCAAATGATTGAGGATCATTTGAAGATTAAATTTGAGGATGGGGAGGGTGTTTATTCTTCGCAAGTGACGCTGATAGAAGGTGATTTAACTAACGAGCAAGTTTTGCAAATTGCATTAAGTCTGCACAACCCGTTAATTCAAAGGGCACATATTAAAAGCCTCTCGGAATATAAAGAAGCCGGGGGAATGGATTTCATCGCCCCGAAGGTTTCTATTGTTGGCGAGAAGAAAGTTTTGGAAATCGATTTGGATGTTTCAGATGAGGAGCTTGAGAAAATTGGAAAAGAAGGGGTTTTAGGTGAAGATGGGGTTAGGCGAGGACCCTTAGCTTTGGATTTGTATTACATGAGAGTTATTCGGGATTATTTTAAAAAGCTTGGGCGGAATGCGACTGATGTTGAACTTGAGACTTTGGCCCAGACTTGGAGTGAGCATTGTAAGCATTTGGTTTTTGCGAATCCTTTAGATGATATTAAAGACGGGTTGTATAAAACTTATATTAAGGCGGCAACTGAGAAAATTAAGAAAATTCGTGGGAGTCGTGATATTACAGTTTCTGTTTTTAAAGATAATTCCGGGGCGATAAAATTTACTGATGATTATTTGGTTACTCATAAAGTTGAAACACATAATACGCCTTCGGCTTTAGATCCTTTCGGAGGAGCAATTACTGGGATCGTTGGGGTTAATAGAGATTCGCTGGGATTTGGGTTAGGGGCAAAGCCGGTTTTTAACACTTATGGATTTTGTTTTGCAGATCCAAGTGATACAAAACCTTTGTTTAGGGATGCGGCAAAAACTCAAGCTATGCTGACTCCAAAAAGAATTATGGAGGGAGTTATTTCGGGGATTAATGCAGGAGGAAATCAATCTGGGATTCCTACTCCGATGGGGTTTATGTATTTTGATGATAAGTATAAAGGGAAGCCATTGGTTTTTTGCGGGACTGTTGGGTTAATTCCTAGAAAAACTGCGGGAAGAAATTCTTGGGAAAAGAAAGCTAGAAATGGAGATTTTGTTGTGATGGTTGGTGGCAAGGTTGGTCTTGACGGAATTCATGGAGCGACATTTTCTTCGGAGAGTTTGCATACAGGTTCGCCATCGACTGCAGTGCAAATTGGGGATCCAATTACTCAAAAGAAATTTTCTGATGCGATTGCAAAAGAGGCAAGGGATATGGGGTTATATAACTCGATAACTGATAATGGAGCCGGAGGGTTATCTTCTTCGGTTGGTGAGATGGCGAAGGAATCCGGAGGGGTGTTGATTGATCTGGAGAAAGTGCCTTTGAAATATCATGGTTTAGATCCTTGGCAGATTTGGATTTCTGAATCCCAGGAGAGAATGACTTTGTCGGTTCCTAAAGGCAAGTGGAATAAATTTGAGGAATTGATGAAATCGCGGGGAGTAGATTCCTGGGTGATTGGTGAATTTACTAAATCCAAGAAGTGTGTTGTTAAGTATGATGGCAAAATTGTTATGGATTTAGATCTTAAGTTTTTGCATGACGGAACTCCAAAAAGAGTGCAGACTTCTTTTGAGAAAAAGCAACAGTTTAAAGAACCGGTTTTAAAAGATGATGAAGATTTGAACCGGGGGTTTTTAAAGATTCTAAATCGTTTGAATATTTCAGGTTATGATTTTTTATCAACACAATATGATCATACTGTCCAAGGGACTGCAGTGACTTATCCGGCTCAGGGAAGGGGCCGGGTTAATACTGAAGCGACTGTTGTGAAGCCTCTTTATGATAATGATCGGGGTTTAGTTTTATCACAGGGAATGTTCCCCTCTTATTCTGAAATTGATTCATACAAGATGGCGGCGGCTTCTATGGACGGCGCTTTTAAAAATGCAGTTGTGGCTGGAGCGAATCCTGGAAAAATTGCATTGTTGGATAACTTTTGTTGGTGTTCATCTGATGAACCTGAGAGATTACATCAACTTAAAAAAGCTTGTGAGGGGGTTTATGATTTATCGGTAGCATATCTGGCTCCTTTGATTTCCGGTAAAGATTCGATGTTTAATGATTTTAAAGGATTTGACGGGCAAGGTCAGCCAGTTAAAATCTCTATTCCTCCGACTTTACTTATTTCATCCATTGGAATTATTGATGATGTTGATAACGCCGTAACGATTGATGCCAAGATTCGGGGTGATTTAATTTATGTTTTGGGAGAAACATTTGATGAACTTGGAGGTAGCGAATATTTTTCTTCATTGGGGGTTCAGGGATCTAAAGTCCCTGTTACTGATCCAAAAAAGAATTTGAAGATTTATCAACTTTATGCAAAAGCGGTTACCTTAGGATTAATAAGCGCAGGTATCGGGGTGAATCGTGGAGGGTTGTCTGTGGCTTTAGCAAAAATGGCGATTGCAGGAAAATTGGGAATTAATATTAATTTAGAAGATGTGCCAGGGAAATTTAGTTTAGATCAGGAAGTGTTATATTCAGAATCTACCGGCAGAATTGTTTTAACAATTGATCCAAAAAATAAAGATAAATTTGAGAGTCTAATGAAGGATATTGCTTTTGCAAATATTGGTGAAGTTTCTGAAATTGATGCAATTAAGGTTAAAGGAATTAGTGGAAAGGAAATAGTTTCTGTAAAGGTTGGGGAAGTGTTAGAAAATTATCAAAGGAGGTTTAAGAACTGGTGAGTAAACCTAAAGTTTTAGTTTTATCTGGATACGGAATTAATTGTGAAGAAGAGGAGGCTTTTGCTTTTGACTGGGCTGGTGGGGAATCGCAGATTGTTCATATTAATGATGTGATCGACGGCAAAGTTAAAATGCGAGACTTTCAGATTTTAGTTTTTCCCGGAGGGTTTTCGTTTGGGGATGATACAGGATCAGGCAAAGCTTACGCTAATAGAGTTAGGGATCATCTTTGGGAAGATATTCAAAAATTTATTTCTGAGGATAAATTAGTTATTGGATTTTGTAACGGGTTTCAGATTATGACAAATTTGGGGTTGGTGCCGTCTTTGAAAATGGAATATGGTTCACGTCAGGTAGCGTTGCAGCACAATAAAAATGCCAGATATATGAATAGGTGGGTGGATTTGGAGGTCACCGGAACTGAGACGCCATGGCTTACGGGAATTGATAAGTTTTCTTCACCGATTGCCCATGGTGAGGGACGGCTTTATGCAGATTCTGAAACCCTCAAGGAAATTAATAAAAAAGGACTGGCGGTTTTGAAATATTATAAAGGAGAGATTTGCGAATACCAGGATCTGGAACCTAACCCTAATGGGTCACTTGAGAATATTGCAGGGATTACTGATGAAACGGGAAAGATATTTGGACTAATGCCACATCCTGAGAGAGCTTTGTTTTTTAACCAAAGACCGGATGCTCCGCTTTTGAAAGAGAAGTATAAAAGAGGGGGCATTAAGATTCCTGTCGAAGGTCCTGGTATGCAAGTGTTTAAGAATGGGATAAACTATTTTAAATGATATATACCGAACGTCGCTCACCAACTTTGGACCGCGTAGAAACTGCGCTTCCCCTATTCGGTGCTGCGGTAGGTGTTTTAGTGTGGAGGCAGCTTGGGTTAGAACCTTCTTTAGGCGGGTTCATGGGGACTTTAGTTGGAGCAGAAGCTGCAGCGCAGATGAGAATGGTGCCGGGAGGCAGAACACCTGAGACTTATTCCGCTATGGCCGTTGCGAGAGCTATGCTTGCATCGGCGTTATATCCCAGAAAGAAAAAATATTAATGATTATAGTTATTGATTTTGGATCACAAACGGCGCATTTGATTTCCCGGAGAATTAGGGAGCTTGGGCAGACTGTGATGGTGGTTGAACCTGAGGATGCAGTTACTCATATTTTAGAGAAGAGTCCTTCGGGAATTGTGTTTTCAGGAGGGCCGGCTTCGGTTTTTGGGAGTAGTTCTCCCTCAGTTGACCCTAAGGTTTATGAACTCGGGATTCCAATTTTGGGGATTTGTTATGGGCAGCAGTTAATTGCACATCAACTTCCCGGAGGTAAAGTTAAAGAAGGGAAGATTAAAGAGTTTGGGCCGGCGACCTTGGACGTCATTGCGAGACCACGAAGTGGCGCGGCAATCTCCAAGAACTCTGAGATTGCTTCGGAGGGAGCACCTCGCAATGACGATGGTAGGGTTGGGATTTTCGATGGGTTGCCTGATCGGTTTGCGGTTTGGATGAATCATGGGGATGAGGTTAAGGAGGCGCCGGACGGGTTTAAAGTTTTGGGGAAAACAAAGACTATTGAGGTGGCGGCTATAGCTGATGAGAAGAGGAGAATTTATGCGCTGCAGTTTCATCCTGAAGTTGTTCACACTCAATTTGGTGAGCAGATTTTATCTAATTTTTTGAAAATCTGTGGGGTGGCTCCGGTCCGACAGGAGCTTGATTCAGTTTTTGTGGAAGGGTTAATTGATGACGTCCGCGAATCTTTGGGGAATGAAAAGGCGATTTGTGCTTTGTCAGGCGGGGTTGATTCTTCAGTTGCTGCACTTTTGGTTCATAAAGCTATTGGTGAGAATTTAACTTGTTTTTATATTGATTCAGGACTTATGAGAGATGGGGAGACTGATTTACTGCGGGTGGTTTTCAAGGAGCATTATGATATGAAGGTTGAGATTATTGATGCTGAAGAAGAATTTCTGAAAGCTTTAGAAGGGGTTACAGATCCGGAAACAAAACGTAAAGCGATTGGGGAAACTTTCATCAGGGTTTTTGAAAGAGAAGCAAAGAAACTAGGAGCCAAGTTTTTGGTTCAGGGGACAATTTATCCGGATGTTATTGAATCACAAGGCACCAAGCATAGCGCTAATATAAAATCTCATCATAATGTCGGAGGATTGCCCGACGAAATGGATTTTGCTTTGGTTGAACCTTTGCGGACTTTTTATAAGGATGAAGTTAGGAAAATTGGGGAGATTCTAGGTATGCCTAGTGCGATAACAAAACGCCAGCCTTTTCCCGGGCCGGGGTTGGCTGTGAGGATAATTGGGGCAGTTGATCGGGATAATTTAAAGATTTTGAGAAAAGCGGATAAGATTGTGCGAGAAGAGGTTGAGAATTTTGGGTTAACTGACAATTTATGGCAGACGTTTGCAGTTTATACCGGGATTAAGACTACGGGAGTTAGGGGAGATGCGCGGGTTTATGGGGATACTATTGCGGTGAGGGCGATAGAAGCAAAAGATGCGATGAGTGCGGATTTTGCGAAGTTGCCTTGGGGGTTATTGCAGCAAATTTCAACAAGGATAGTTACAGAAGTCAAAGAAGTTAATAGGGTTGTTTATGATATTACCACTAAGCCTCCTGCGACTATGGAGTGGGAGTAGATTATGAGCGAAGCAGGACAAGAGAGGAAAATGCTAGAACCTGTTACAGAAGATCAGGTTGTTGAAGCAGGTGAAAGATTAACGTCTAAATACCCTAATGTTTTTTGGTTAGTTGATTTTGAAGGTGTTTTACTTCCTAAATCCTTTAAGTCCTTAGGGGAAAAAAGTATAACTTTTGATCATGCCGATGACCTCACTGCAATTGAGAAAGGTATTTATAAATTGCCCGCTAATCAAACACTAATTCAACTGCTCGAGAGGTTACTAAGTACTGATCCTGAACGAAATTGGCTGGTTGAAGGATCATCTTTAGTTTCAGTGCCGGAGGCAGAAATTCAGAGGCATATACCTGCATTTAGATTTGGAATTCAAAGATCAAGGGAGCTTTTAAGTAATTTAGCTGAAAAAACTGTGGGGGAAAGAAAAAGTATCAAGCCGGGTTCGATGCCTCAAGGATCTTTAATGATTGTTTTGAACGATGAAATGCCACCGCTGGGTCTGTATAAACACATCAAAGCAAGGTCTCCGGGAAGCTATGACTCATATGACATTTGCGAGGTTCCACTGGATGTTTATAGAGGACGTGAAAGTGGTGATAATCGCCAGGCTACTCTCGACGCACTGTACAGATCTTTTAATGCCCCTGTAATTAAGAGGCCTGTAGAGTTATCCAAAACAACCACCTGGTCATCGGGTTCAGGGCTTGCCAGTATGGCTCCAAGCGGTATGAGAATAAGAAGAGAAGGGGACTAAATATTTATTAATTCTTCTCTGGCTGGGCCGGTTGAGAAAATTGCTATTTTTACTCCAAGGAAGTCTTCGATGAATTTTAGGTATTCTTTGCATTCTTTGGGGAGATCTTCGTATTTTTTGATTGGTCTTAGATCTTCTTCCCAGCCTTTAAAAGATTTGTAGATTGGGGTTACTTTTGCCAGTTCTAAATAGCCGCAGGAGGAGTGGGGGATTTTTTTGCCGTCTAGTTCATAACCTATGGCGACTTTTAGTTCTTTTATTCCGGAGAGAACATCAGCTTTGGTTATCGCTAGTTTAGTGGTGCCGGTTAGATCGATTGCAAATTTGACGGCTTCTAGGTCTAACCAGCCGATTCTTCTGGGGCGGCCGGTTGTGGTTCCGAATTCGGCGCCTTTTTCTCTAATAAATTCGGAGGTCTTATCATTTAGTTCGGTTACAAAAGGACCTTCACCGACTTTTGAGGTGTAGGCTTTGACTACAGCCCAGACGTCGTTGATTTTTTGGGCGGGGATTCCGGTTCCAGTATTGACTCCACCTGTGATGACGTTGGAGCCGGTGACATAAGGATACGAACCGAAGTCGTTATCCAGCATGACGCCGTGGGCACCTTCTAAGAGAATATTCTGCTTATGGCTTATGGCAGATTGCAGGATGGCAAATGTATCAGCTAAAAAAGGGAGAAGTTTTTTTCTGAGTAATTTAAACTTTTTGATTTCTGATGTGATGTTAATTTTCTCAACATCAAAGGTTTCTAAGATTTTATTTTTGACACCGCACTGGAATTTGAATTTCTTTTCAAATTCTTCCCAATTTTTTAATTCATAAAGCCGGATGCCGTTATAGGAAACTTTATCCGCGTAAGTCTGGGAGATGCCTCGTTTTGTAGTTCCAAGTTTATTTTTTCCTCTAGCGTTCTCGTATGCCTCATCTAGAGCTTTATGGTAAGGCATAACAATGTGGCATTTGTCAGAAATAAATAATTTTCCTTCTAATTTATAGCCGTCTTTTTCCAGGATGTCGATTTCTGAAATTAGGACGTCAAGATCGAGAACGGTGCCTCCAGCGATGATACCGATGGATTTTGGGTGGAGAATGCCTGAAGGCATTAAATGGAATGGGTACTTTTTGCCATTTGCGATGACAGTATGCCCAGCGTTATTGCCGCCGTGGTAACGAACTACGAAGTCGGATTTCTCCGCGAGGACATCGATAATTTTACCTTTACCTTCGTCGCCCCATTGAGATCCGATTACCAGATTCACCATTGCCAACGTATAGTATCTGAACCTGGCGTTTAATTCAATAATTGATTTATGAAAAAAGTTGAAATTTATAGGATATAATAATAAACTTACGAATTATGACAAGTCATAGAGGCTCGGGATCTGAGAGAAATGCAGGTGATGTGCTTCCTTTTCCGAACAAAAAAGTTATTGCCCGGGATTTTAGCACTACACCAAATCCCTCTGTTGTAGTCGGAAGGTTTGATTTTGAAACATGGACAATGCATGAACGAATAGTTCGGGATGGTTTAACTACATATGTAGAAATAAGAGACGGCCGTGCGGGGAGGGTGGATGTTAACGCTAAAAACTGGGAGAAGATAGTATTAGAAGGGTCCAGTCTCACAGCTCATAGAGTTACTAATGCCGGATCATCTAAAGATCATGCGCTGATGCCAATTGCCGTAATGGATAAGCCCGGCCGGGTAGGACAATTTTTTAGACGGGCGTTTGAATTTGCAACTGGGTATAAAGATGCGAATGATGGTTCTGCAGTCGAGAGATTAAAGAGTGACAAAAAAAATTACTTGTCTAATTTAGCTTCTGATATTAGACGGAAACAGGGGTGGGATTTTGTTGGTGACATAGCAGAGGCCCTGAAGAATGTTGAGCCTGGAGAGAGCGATCCTCGAACAATGTTTTTTGCCGGATTAGACGCTGGAACGATACTTCTTTTAGCAGGAACTCATAATAAATTCCTTGCAGGAGTTGAGGGTAAAAGAGCTTATTGGAAAAATGTAGTTTTGCCTCCGGTCTATGAATTGCCTGGACTGCCCGTAATCCATTTATCTAATCCGTATATTAATTTTTTGGACCGTGTTCGTGATCGGGAAATGCATGCTGTTGCTGAAAGGATTATTGATCCCAGGGACTACAGGAAAATAGTTCTTCCGAAGCCTGAAGAAACATTAACTGGTACCTTTAAAGATGTGTTAATGCGCCAGGCGTATACAATGCGACCTGAAGGGATTGGTGTCCGGTTAGTCAATTCAGGTGATGTTAAACGGTTGGTGATTGTGGAATCTGATGGTGTTTTATTTGCTAAAGCCGAGACGCCTTATGGAGATTTGTCAGCGGTTATTGATAAAGACACTGCGCTCGGACATTGTTCGGATCTTTTGCCTCAAATTGTAACCGGAAGTGTAAAATATGAGGAAATGACACAGAGATCTCCCTTGGCGGTGCTCGTGGGTCAGGTTTATAGAGACTACCTTTGCGCTGACACAAAAGTTCTTACTGGAGTTAAACCTGCAAGGAGATCAAATAGTGGTTATTTAGAAAGAGGTGATGATGAAGGGAGGAGGGAGCGCAGGCGACCACTAACCAGGGTAATCCTGGATGACAGAAGGGTTAGTGCAGAAGATGTTGGTGATGACCGTATTCCTTACTCTGGCAAGAGGATCCCGGCTATTGTTCAGGTTTCTGGATATGTAAGGTCGCGTAAGACCGGAGCATCTGAGGAGACGAAGAGAAAGGCTGCGGAGTGGCGCGCAAAGACTGGTTTAGATTTGCCGGTTTATGATCCTTCCTGCCAAGAAGCAATAGTTCCCGGTACGAGGCCGCCAGGGATGGAATCATTTATTCGCGATTTACCAGAGTTTTGGCGTAATGAGCTAAATGCAGAGGCATTCCGGCCCAACAAAGGTTTCAACCCCAGGCCAGGTTCTTAATTCTAAATCCTATAGTTGAGATTTGGAAATAGGCATGGTAATATCGTTGCCTTATGGCTATTGAAATTTTCGAGTTGTTAGCTGAAAAGCGTCAGGGAGAAGTTGAAGCATCTATGGTTTTGGCTGCCGGAAGCCACAGTGAGCTTCTCAATAGAGCTTGGGTAGATCTTAACGAGAGGTTTGATGCCAGGAATCCCGAAGCTCTCGCAAATGCGGAAGAGTTATACGCAGCTGAATTTCTTTCCTATTGGAAGGGCAAAGCAAGAGCTTTTGTTGGAGAAAGCAAAGTAATAACTGATAGAGATTTGGAAAGAGTAATTGGCAGGCCAATTCAGATTGGTCATGAAGTCGCAGTATTTACACTACCCACAAACTTAAGTCCAGGTGCACTAGAAATAGAGAGGCATTCAGAGGAAGGGGCAGATAAGGTTACTTTGTATACACACAGAGATTCTACAGGTATGAGATGCGTTAATGCAGGTCTTCAGTCTTCTCTCGCAACCCAAAGAGTAGGCGAGAGCTTTGTGAGTGTGGGTTACCAGTTAGTTATTGTTGATGGGGGGTTTGATAAATTCACAAGGACTGAAAATATGTACGTTGGTCAGATAAACAGTAGGCCTAATAGTTCGCGGGTACAAAGTTTATATTTGCCAGACGTCAGGGGTTAAATTATGTCAAAGACCGGAAATAGAGAAAGATTAAGTCGTCGTATGTTAGGAAATGAGGCCAAAGCTGCGGGTTTTCAATCTGGTACTAAGGAGAGCGGTTATTATATGCCAGAGCGTGACCTGATTACGTATTACAGAGGAAGAGTGGATTTGGTGACTGGTGATCATTCGGCGATTGTGCGGG
The DNA here is from genome assembly GCA_964399555.1 of uncultured Gammaproteobacteria bacterium. Lineage (GTDB taxonomy): Bacteria > Patescibacteriota > Microgenomatia > Daviesbacterales > UBA10151 > JACPKO01. The sequence goes on from CAYNRM010000012.1 coordinate 18,305, forward strand.
GAGTTCTTGTCATGACTGATGGGAGTGACTGGTATGTTGGTGCCAGAAATGGTGATGTTGATACGAATTTATTACTTAAATCTATGTATGAGAGTATGAAAGATGGGCGTAAAAGTGCTCATGCAGTAGAGGCGGAAAAGCTTGCTGAGGTGTTAAGAGATACTGTTTCTTTGCCTGAGATAGAATTAATTAAGCCCAGAGGATCCGCTTATAAGCAGGATACACAAAGTCATAGCTTTGAATAGCTC